>CAZMCL010000289.1:0-2743 GCA_964564375.1 uncultured Methanoregula sp.
GTTCTCATGATCACGACTGCCCCCCCGACACCAGCCCTTACCATCACCCCTGCAACGCCACCTCCCGTACCCACCACAGTCCCGACAACAATCCGGACGGCAACACTTGTGCCAACACCAACGCCTATCTCTGAGGCTGCGCTCAATGCCCGCATTGTGGATGCCCGGAACAAGCTGAACAACCTGATCGAGACCGACGTTGCAGACACGGTCATCATCTACCCGTCCAATGCACCAGGCTGCGAGGTCAAACAGTCCCGGGAACTTGGGTACCTGATCGATGCAACCACCGGGAAGTCGACCTTTGTGAAAGGGGATTACGGGAGCATCAATGCCGACCTTTTCAAAAACCCGATGGAGAAAGGCCACGAGTATATCATCATCCACACGCACCCCAGGACGTGGGCAACCTGCCAGGGCTCCGGGATCGTGAGCCTGTACACGTTCTCGATCGGCGATCTTGAAGCAACTGCTGCCTTTGCAGAGCAGGGGTACCGGATAAAATACCTGATCGCTCTCTCAGATAAAGAGTACCGTATCTGGCCAAAGGTGGAGGGGGACTGGAAATCGCCTGAAGAGATCCACTCGGCAATCGACCGAATCGAAACCCGCTACGAGACGCCCTTTACATACTACAGTACGGTTATGGATGAGGAGTATTATGAAGTGGACAGCCTGATGCCGCTCCTTGCAAAGGAACTTAACTATTCCTATTCGGCAAACAACGTCATGCTGGCATGACGGAACACCCCAATATTTATTGGTACTCCAGCCGCAACCCGACTCCCGTTTCCTTTACCGGTGCAACCTGAAGAAGTGCCATGCTCGCAGCAAGCCCGGTGCAATGGCAGGGGTGCAGGGCTGCCGGTTTCAGCACCGCAAACTCATCAGCAATCCGCCCGATCTCGTGCGGCCCCGCATCGTAGAGGTGGAACCCGCCGATAACATCGCGGATCTCTTCTGTTTTGCAGACTTCCTGGGCATACCGGACGATGTTGATGATCCCGGCATGCGAGCAGCCGGTGATGATGACAAGACCCGAACCGGAACGGTACACAAGAGCGCTGTCATCGAGCAGGCGGTCGGCCTCAGTGCCGGACGGGGTGACGATCAGGTGCTGATCCTGTACCGGCAGGACCTCCGGGCGCGGAATCTCGCCAAGAAAGACGAGGTCATCGGTCAGCCAGAGCGGTGAACTGGTGAGAGTTGCCGGGAACTGGCGCCTCAGCTCGTCTTCGCTCACTGGCGAGCCGGCATTGGCAAGCGGGCCAATGGGGCGCGGGAAGAAACATGAGGGGTGAGCGACAATTGTCGGGGAACGGTGCGGGCGCCCTTCGATCGTTGCCTCGAGGTGGCGGAAGACGAGCGGCATAAGCCCGCCGGTATGATCGACATGCCCATGGGAGAGCACGACGTAATCAAGGTCCAGTAAATCGATCCCCATCTTCTCCGCGTTTTTTAAGAAAATGTCCGAATAGCCGGCGTCAAAGAGGACTTTTGTCTCCCCGCAATCCAGAAAGAGAGAGAGACCGGGTTCAGCAAGGAAATACCGGTCGATGATCGCAGAATTATCTACAAGCACAGTGAGAGCCAAGCCAGGCATACGAGGTGTTTTATCTTAAACACTGATAAGTGCAGCAGGTCTTTTTTTGGTTTTTTGCATGAACAATCCGGCACCAATTACTTTTTGTCGATCTGCGGATACTATTACACTATACGCGGCTCCCTGAAATCAGGGTGGGGTGTATGCAGGAACAGGACTGTTCTTCAGGCAGGAAACGAGGCATTGTATGGGCGCAGCTTCTGATATTCTGACCATATCAAAATGGGAGGTCAAAAAGACCTTCACGATGATGGGAAGAAATGTCCTGCCGCTTGCTATCGTCCTTTTCGTACTCTTAATTCTCGTCACCGGGTTTGTCGCACAGAGCGGGATGCACCTGCAGGACGGGATGTATCTTGTGGCAACGGATGATACCGATATCGCACAACTCATTGCCAGCGACCCCCGCTTCACGGTCTATCGCTACACGGATCCCCTGCCCGAATGGAGCACCAACCCGTACGACCTGATCATCCTCCAGGGCGTTGTCTATTACCGGGGTACCGAGAAGAGCAAGTCGGCTTTAAAGACCGTGGAGCGCAACTACGGGAAGTATGTCAACAGCGTGTACAACTCGGCTGACGATCTCTTTGCTGCATATCCGCTCTGGATCGATACCCAGAATGTGAAAAGCGAACTCGACTTCCTCGCAACCCAGAGCGGCCAGTACGTGAGTGTTGCCCCGGCCCGGGGGGCGGCCCCAGTACCGGTGGGGGAGATCGCACAGATCCCGACCCCGTCTCCGGATCTGGGGATTACGATGGAGGAGATCCGGGCCGAGCTCGTCCAGTCAGGCAGTCAGAACACCCAGATCTCCCGCTATACGGAGGTACTTTCATCAGGTACCAGCACTATGGGCAGTTTCAAGACACCGGCCCAGCTCTCGCCACCACTGCCCTTTGACTCGATTATTCTCATCTTCGTCTTTGTCTTCCCGCTCTACTTCACGAGCCAGTTTTTTATGATGAGCATCATGAACGAGCGGATCGAGCGAAAAGGCGAGATCCTCCTTTCAACACCTTTGAAGACCTCATCCATCATCATCGGCAAGATGCTCCCCTACTTCATCGGGATGGTGGCAATCTGTGCCGGGCTCACACTCTGGATTGGGGCGTCGCCCATCATCATGCTCCCCTTGAT
>CAZMCL010000290.1:0-2719 GCA_964564375.1 uncultured Methanoregula sp.
ATCAACGTATACGATGAGATCGGGCTTCATGACCCGCCGGATCTTGTCGAGCTGGTTCATCAGGTTTGCCTTGTTATGGAAACGGCCTGCCGTATCCGCGAGGACCACATCGATCTTATGGGAGCCCGCGTACTGCACGGTATCGAAAAGAACTGCTGACGGGTCAGCCCCTTCCTGGTGCTGGATGATCTTGATACCGAGGCGTTCTGCGTGGACACCGATCTGCTCGATAGCCCCGGCACGATAGGTATCACCGGCGCCTATCACGACCGTGAAGCCCTTGTTCTTGAGGTAGTACCCGATCTTTGCCACGGTCGTGGTCTTGCCGGTGCCATTGACACCGGTGAAGAGGATCTTCACGGGTTTCTCATGTTCCCTGATATATTCGGTGAGATCAAATCCGTTGCCCAGCACTTCAATGAGGGCTGTTTTCAGGGCATTGACAACGAGGTTATCTACCGACTCGCCAATCTTCCGATGTTTTCCGACAAGGCCTTTCCTGACCTGGTCGATGATTGCATCAGTGGCCGGGAGCGCCACATCGCATTCAAGAAGGGTAATTTCAAGCTCGGAGAGGGCATCGGCAATGTCCTTTTCAGAGACAATCAGCTCGCGTTCAATGATGAGGGTTTTAACCTTGTCCACGAACCCGGACGGCTTTGATCCAGCCTGACCTGGTTCATCCACTTTTTGTAAGATGGGGGTGGCGGGAGTGGTTTCAGGCCCCGAGGATTCCGTGGCAGGCCCACCCGGGGGTGCAGCGACTGCCTGGATGCTGCTGCCAAGCCGGTTCCTTGCGGCCTGCAGTTTTTCGCGAAGTCCCCCGAACATAACCGGTAAAAACCTCTTATTCCTGCATCTGTCCGGATGCTATTCCCTGTTGGTATCCGGCCTCGATGCGCTTGTTGATCTCGTTCATCTGGCCCCGGAGGCGGTCGAGAGTCTCGGCAACTTTCTTTGCCGAGGCTTCCATCTCCATGACCCGCTCTTTTAAAAATTCCACAGCATCTTTGTTGGAACGCTCGACAACAACGTCTGCGCCGATCGCAAGTAAGACCTTTTCCGGGTCAACAACCTTTGCCCGCACACTGGCACCGCCGCCGATCTGGAGAAGGACAGTTCCCCCCCCGGCCGTGAGCATCTCCTCTAAGGATTCGATGGCTCCAAGAGCCTCCATCCGCCCGTTCTCCAGCATCTGAAGCTGCTGTACAAAGATCTCTGCCTGCTGCCCGTATTCCTGCAGGTATTGCTGGAGCGTCATCATTTCACGCTGATCCATGGGTTGCGTTGTAGTTACCAAAATCTGCCACTCCTCGTTTAGGATGTTTGTGTCAATCCTGACTCCTGATATGTATGTTCTCCATCACCATAAAAACATCATTGTGATCCAAAAACCAGTTATCCAGACGGGGAACCAGTTACCCCACTCCTCCGGAAGAGACCACCAGATGTTCCGAAAGGACCCTGCAAAACACCGGAAGTGAGCAACACAACCCCGTTTTTGCGGCATATCGGCGTTTTTATTAATTCTCACGCCTAATGAACCACTACAGACTATGCGGGTCTGAGGAGGCGTATGATGGAATTCAAGAACAAGGTACTCATTATCGGGTATGGCTCAGTCTGCAAGTGCATGCTCCCGATCCTGCTCCGCCATGTGAATATACCCTTAGATCAGATCACCATCATCGACTTCAAGGACAAGTCCGCAGATCTCAAAGCCTGGACTACCGGGGGTCTCCGTTTTTTCAAGAAGAAGATTACCCCCGAAAACCTGTCCGAAATACTCAAAGAAAACCTGTCTCCTGGGGGACTCCTGATCGATGTTGCGTGGAACATTGACTGCTGCGAGATCGTCCAGTGGTGTCATGACCATAATATCCTGTACGCGAACACATCAGTAGAGGCATGGGACCCGGATGCCGCGATTAAAACCGCAAGCCCCTATGAAAAGACCCTCTACTTCCGCCAGATGAAACTCATGGAACTGACCAAAGACTGGACGGATGCCACAACCTGCGTTGTGGATCACGGGGCAAACCCCGGCCTCATCTCGCACTTTGCCAAGCAGGGTCTGGTGGATGTCGCGAACCGGATGATTACCGACAGGATAGCAAAGGATCCGGATCTGATAAAACAGCTGATTAAGGACAAGGACTTTGCCCGGCTTGCCATGGAGACCGGTGTCAAGGTCATCCACTGCTCAGAGCACGATACCCAGATCTCCCGTACACCCAAGAAAATGGGGGAGTTTGTCGGCACATGGTGTATCGAAGGACTCAGGGAGGAGGGGATAGCGCCCGCTGAGATCGGCTGGGGCACTCACGAGAAGACACTTCCCCCGCTTGCCATCATCCCCCCGGTGGGACCCAAAAACGGCATCCTGATCCCCCGTATGGGGCTCAATACATGGGTACGTTCCTGGATCCCCAACCAGGAGATCATCGGCATGGTCATCCGCCACGGGGAGGCATTCGGCATTTCGGACCGGTGGACAGTCTGGAAAGACGGGGAAGCTATCTACCGGCCGACCGTCCACTACGCGTACATGCCCTGCGATGCCACCATCGCATCCATCCACGAGCTGCGCGCACGGAATTACGAGCTCCAGCCTAAGCTGCGGATCATGAGCGACCGGGAGATCATCACCGGGGCTGACATCCTCGGCGCGCTCCTGATGGGACACCCGTATAAATCATGGTGGACCGGCAGCATCCTC
>CAZMCL010000291.1:0-2716 GCA_964564375.1 uncultured Methanoregula sp.
GAGATTGCTTCAAGGGGCGGGTAATCGGGCTCCCCGTCCGCCCCGAACACCGCAAAAAGCGCCGGCTGGTACTGCTCCAGTTCGGCAAAGAAGCAATGGGTGGAGATGAGGAAGATCCCGCTGTTCCAGAGATAGCCCTTCTGCACATAGCCCGCAGCAGTCGCTTCGTCGGGTTTCTCTTTGAACTCTTCTGCCACATTCCCCACCGCCAGCGGTTTTCCGGGCCGGATATACCCGTATCCCATATGGGGTGATGTGGGGCGTATCCCGAAGGTGACGAGATGGTCCTGTGCCAGGGGTTTTGCGGCCCGGATCTGGTCCACCGCCCCGGGACCGAGGATGTGATCGCTTGGGAAGACCACCGCGGTCTCCGATCCGGCGGTGATCCGGATCCGCTGCATGGCCCAGGCAATGGCTGGCAGGGTATTTTTGCCGACCGGCTCAATAAGCAGGTGATCTTCCGGTAAGGTGTACCCGAGTTCCTCGATCTGGTTTTTCACAAGGTAGCGCTGGATCTCGTTGGTCACGACATAGATCCCCTGCGGGCCGGAGAGGAGGATCGCCCGCTCGCAGGTCTTCTGGAAAAGGGACGGGCCGTCGAACTGGATGAACTGCTTGGGATAATACTCGCGGGAGAGCGGCCAGAGCCGGGTCCCGACTCCGCCGGCAAGGATAATGGATTTCATAGCAATACCAGTCCTGAAGCGATCAGGATAACGTATATAATTCTCTGTTCGGCGTCTTCATTTATAGGATTCGATCATCGGGCCGGAACAAGTGTCCGGGCAGTGCCCGGCTGCGCTCTCCCGTCAAAGAACTGCCGGAGCCAGAGTTCGGTGCAGACGATCCGCCAGACCTCAGGTGAGTACCTGGATTTACCATCGAGAAACGCCAGATAATTTTTGATTACGGCATCAGCGTTCCAGTAATTCCGCCCAGCAAATGTGGATGAGGAGAGGACATCAAGCACGAACGGCCGGAGATCTTCCTTCATCCAGACCTCTTCTGGCGTTACAAACCCCATCTTGTCCATCCGGCAGCGGATGCTCTCGGGCACAATCCCCCGGATTGCGTTCCGGAGCGCGATCTTGGTCACGCCACCGCGGATCTTCTGGTCCAGCGGGAGCGAGGCGACATACTCCACGAAACGGTAGTCAAGGAAGGGTACCCGGGACTCGATGGAGAAGGCCATCGCGTTCCGGTCCTCGTAGTGGAGGAGCGCTGGGAGGTTGGTGGAAGTCAGCTCGCGGTACAGAACGATATCGAGGCTCCCATCGTATCGATGTATTTTTGCGTCTTGACATTTCAATAAATCCCTACGTTTTTTCCGAACTCTCAACTCAACTGGTGCCTTATTGAAAAATTTGAAATGGTGGTATAAACTGCCAGCCATCTCACGTAGAGCTGTCCCCCAATAAGATCTCCATAATCCTCTGACATAACTTGCCTCATATGCAAGATAGCCGGCAAGGAGTTCATCAGCTCCCTGACCGTCCAGCACCACTTTCACCTGCTCTTTTGCCAGACGCATGACACAGTACTGGGCATAGATGGAGAGGGAGCCGAACGGCTCGTCCTGCATGTACACGAGCCGGCCGATATCGTCCCAGAGCTGGTCCGGTACCGGCTCGGTCCGGTGTGCATCGACACCGGTCACGCTGACGATTTCGTCAATATACCGGCTCTCGTCGAACCGCGTATCAGGGAAGACGACAGAGAAGGTCTTCTGCCGGTCCCCGACACTGGCCGGAGCCTCGTTCCGGATGAGGGTGTTGATGAGGGCGGTGAGCGTGGAGGAGTCGATACCACCCGAGAGGCAGGTGCCGACCGCAACGTCGCTCCGGAGGTGGATGCGGGTGGCGTCGGTGAGCTTATCGAGGAGTTCTGTTGCGACAATCTCATCGGGCTTCTGTGACCGGATTTCCGGGTTTACCGTAACAACCCAGTATTGGAACGGGGGTTGAGGGCCCGTGGGGGCGACCAGCATCGCATAGGCGGGTTTCAGCTGGAGGATGCCGTCGAACATCGTCCGGTCGGAATGGTCCTGCACCCCCCATGCAAGGTAGGTGCCGAGCGTTGCATCGTCCGGCCGGGTCCCGACGCCAGGGTGGGCGAGCAGGGCCTTGATCTCCGAGGCAAAGAGGAACGAGCCGTCCACAACCGTGTAATAGAATGGCTTGATCCCGAAACGGTCCCGGGCGCAGAAGAGCTCGTCCTTCTTCTCATCGAGGATGGCAAACGCCCACATGCCGTTGAAACGGCCCAGGCAGTCCGCTCCCCATTCCTCGTACGAGTGCAGGATAACCTCGGTATCGGAATGGGAGTGAAAGTGGTGACCTTTGGCAAGCAGCTCTTCGCGGAGCTCGGGATAGTTATAGATCTCGCCATTGAAGACGATCCAGAGCGTGCCGTCCTCGCTGGTCATCGGCTGGAGCCCATCATCCGAGAGGTCGATGATGGCAAGACGGCGGTGGACGAGCCCGGCATTGCCGCGGATATGGGTGCCGCTGCCGTCCGGGCCCCGGTGGGTGAGGCGTTCTGACATCTCCGCGAGGAGATGCTCGTCCGGTGCTTTTTTGTCAAGGCAGTACTGGCCTGCGATCCCGCACATTATGGTTAAGGTGGGTACCGGGGGTTTATAAGGATGTGAGGGGGGGATAACAACTATCTCTTGAAAAATGTGATCAAAAATGACCGTTATTCCTCATGGGAACAA
>CAZMCL010000292.1:0-2715 GCA_964564375.1 uncultured Methanoregula sp.
GAGAGCTGCCATGAAAAGGGCCACTGCCTGTGCCAGCTCCCGCTGCCGGAACCAGACCGTCAGGTACAGGATAAGGCCCGGGAAGAACCCGGCCTCCGCGATCCCGAGGATGAAACGGAGCGCTGCCAGTTCGAAGGCACTGGACGCTGTTGCGGTGACGATAACGATGATCCCCCAGCTGATCATGATCCGGGCGATCCAGGCCCGGGCACCGACCCGCTGGAGGATGATGTTGCTCGGGATTTCGAAAATAAGGTAACCGATGAAGAAGATGCCCGAGAGGAACCCGAAAAGCTCTGCGGATATCCCGAGGGCGCTGTTCATATCGAGCGCGGCGTAGCCGAAGTTTACCCGGTCAAGATAGGCGATAACGTAGAGGAGAAAGAGGAACGGCAGAATGCGTAAGGATACTTTCCGAACAACCCTCCCGCCGATCGTGTTGTCATCGTTCTGCACATTCATGATGTCTGTTCATCGTGACTGTTATGCGTACCGCTTTTATCCGGGAAATGACCGGCAGCCGTTCCGTACCCGGCCGGCCGGGCCCGGATCCTTTATAATCTCCCGTCACCCACACCTCTCATAATGATCCATAATGCTCCGGACGAGCTCCTCACCCTCTTAAAAGAGAACGTTCCGGATACCTCCCTGCCCACCCCGACCCTGCGGCAGGGTTTTTCAGATCTGTACAAGGAGATGCAACAGGAATCGCTCTCTGCCTGCGATTACCAGGTCGAAAAAATACCCCTGCGGGACGGGGCGGTGGGATACTGGATCACCCTGCCGGGGGTCATGGCCGACCGGGTCGTTCTCTTCTTCCATGGCGGGGGGTTCACCCTCGGCTCAACCGAGGACCACATGGGCCTCTGCGTCCGGCTTGCCCGGGCCTCGCGGACCCGGGTCTTCTCTGTGGATTACCGTCTTGCCCCGGAGCATACCTTCCCGGCGCCGGTCAACGATGCCGTTACTGCCTACCGGTATCTTATGTCAAAAGGCTTCCAGCCGCATCACATCCTCCCCGCCGGCATCTCTGCCGGGGGCAATCTCGTCCTGGGCATGCTCCTTACGCTCCGGGACGAGCGTGTCCCCCTTCCCTATGCGTGTGTCTGCATCTCACCGGCCGTCGACCTCCTCTTCCCCGGTGAATCGGTGCAGAAGAATGCCGGCCGGGACTGGATAACGGCCGAACGGCTCCAGTCCATCCGGCGCGTCTATCTTGGCGGCCGCGACCCGTCCCACCCCCTTGCCTCCCCGACCCACGCCCGCCTTGCCGGCCTCCCCCGGCTCTACATCCAGGTTGGCACCCACGAACTTCTCCTCTCCGATATCGGTACATTTGTGGATAAAGCCCGGTGGGCGGGCGTCCCGGTACAGGCCGAACTCTGGGAGGGGATGTTCCACTGCTGGCAGATCTTTGCTGATGAAATCCCCGAAGGGCAGGAGGCCATCGAACACATAGGGGTATTTGCACAAAGTATGCTGGCCCGGTGATCCCTGCTGACCCCCCGGCCGACCGACACCTCTTTTTGCGATCCGGGCAAACCATCTCCTGAGTGGAACCCATGACCCGCACCAGATCTCTCACCCTGTCAGCCGTGATCCTCCTGCTGGCACTCCTCCCGCCGGTATCGGCAACCCTCATCCTCTCGGATGTTGCATTTACGCCCAATGCCCCGCTCGTGCCCGGCTCGCAGCAGCACATGGTCGCCCAGTACGCCATCATCCCCTCGGGCTCAACCACCTTTGCCAAAGGTCACGAGCTCCAGATGCAGACCGGCCTCTCCAATGCGAAATGGTCGATCCAGGTCACCCTTGATGGCCGGAACGCGGCATACCAGACCGCGTCCGGCAATGCCGCGTTTGTGAACGGTGAGATCCTTTCCTACTCCACGAACCACGATGTCGGCATGATCGTGACCATCGACGGACTCGTACCTCAGGATGCGACAAGTCCCCTTATGGTCCTGCAGATCGACGAGATCGATAATTCCGGCAATATCATCCCGGGCAGCACCCTCACCATCAGCCAGCCGGTAGCCGGGCAGGCCCCGGCAGGCACTCCGGTACCAACACTTACCCTGCCTCTCGTGACACCCGCATCCCAGTCCACGAAAGCGGCAATGCCTCCTGCCGGGGCGGTCCTTGCGGTTCTGGCAGCCGGGCTCCTTGTGTGTCTGCGACAATGATGCTTGGCAACATGACCGTCTTCTGGGGCGCTGTCGTGCTCTTCATAATCCTTGTCGTGGTTCTCGCCATCATCGCTGCGGCAATGCGGGGGATCTTTGTTGTGGCCCTGTACCAGTACGCAAAGGCCGGAACGGGGCCCCGTCCGCGTTCGACCGCGACCTGATCGCGAATGCATTCAGGCCCAAGCCGGGAACGGCAAAGGGAAATGTCTGATCCGGGACATCCAATGCTCCCGTCTCCTTTTTATCCCTTTGGCACTCCATATCCGGATACTATGAGTATTATGAAGGATGCAATGGGTGGAAAAGGCGAGAAAAAATGGTGGTACCAGATAGCCGTTTTTATCATTATCTGTGTCTTTTTCTTCGGTATAGATATCTACAGTAACGGGAGGATCACCTGGTCGGTCTGGCCGGTGGCAGCCGTCCTCTTCTTCGGGGTGGGTTTCTCGCTCCTGAACAAGTTCGGCCGGGAATAAACCTCTCGTTCCCCAATCCATACCTATACAAAAAATCCCGTCCAATCTTA
>CAZMCL010000293.1:0-2711 GCA_964564375.1 uncultured Methanoregula sp.
AATGGGGGGTGAGGCAAAACTCGTACAACAGAGCCCGATACGGGCCCGGATTTTCCAACGCCGTTGGGAGAGGTACAGAGTAGGGTTTACGACGGTGACAATGGGGGTGGGGGAACCGGGGGGGTAATGACGGTGCGGGGTTTTCCCTCCCTATTCCCCTCCCGACGCCCCGCTGTCACCACTTGTGGATGCAAAATCAGCATACCACTGGTTATAGAGCGTTGTTCCGAAGAAACTGTTGTAGAGTGATCCTTCCCGGACAACCGACCCGGTTGATACACCGCTTGAAATACCGGACATTATGACACCAAGGCCGGCATAGGGAGATGCTGTTCCGTACACCCATGGCTGGCTGCCGGAACTTTCAAAAATCTGCCCTGCTGTATTGCTGTAGGCAACAAAAGATGAATCGGATGATGTCCCGCCGGAGGATGCTGTCACGGTCCCAATGGGATACGAGAAACCCGGCTGATAAATTGCATCGCCAACATTCCCGATATGCCCGGCCGTGATAAAACCGCTCTGGCCCCCGCGTGTTGCGGCAAAACCTGATGTCATTGTACCAAGTGAACTGCTGACCTGGACACCTCCAATTATCGGTCGCCAGACATCGTCCCGGTCCAGGTCAAGCTTCGCCATCGGTTCCCGGGTGAATATAACCGGTATATCTGAGATCCCCTGTTTCTCTGCTTCTGAAGCAATGAATGCATAGAGTTCATCCATTGTCGTTTCATCCATGGTCTCTTTGTCATAAATTCCAACGACAACAGAACCGAGCGCGTCGTACCCGTACGAGATTACCGGGCCACGGGGATAGGAGTATTGTTTGTCCACCGGTTCTTTGGTGGCTTCATACAGGTTGTGTAGTTTTTTGTATAGTGTATCACGTTCGTTTATTCCGGTCATGCCTGCCATGATCCCTTTCGAAACAACCTGCTTATCCGTGTCATAGACCGGGACGGGGCCGTACGATTTGATGAGGTTCTCCGTATAAGTCGGTGCAAGGGAGGCATACATTTTTTCGTCAACGATTATACCTTTGATACTCACGCCTTCTGCGGATACGGTTCCGATGAGAAGGAGGAGGCAGAGAAATCCCGATACCAGGATCTGTTTTTTCGATTTTTGCATGTTTGACTTCCTCAAAGATTCGCGAGTCTTCATGGAAGATTATTCATGCCGGGATATCACCTGCGGGAAAATCGAAGGTTTTCATCTAACAAAACCAAAAGCGATGTGTGGATCGGAACCGTATTGCATAGAGTGGTACAGACAAAAAACAAAATCTTATTTTTCATAAATTATATACTGGTTATGGAAGACGTACCTGATTTTACTCTCGACCGATCTGCTATTGACAGCCTGTCTTCCGATACGCGTATCCGGATCCTCTCATCGCTCCGTGACCGCAGGAAAACCAATGCCGAACTGGCACGGGAGTTGTCGCTTGCCGCCCCGACAATCAAACACCATCTCGAACACCTGAAAGAGGCGGGGCTGATCGAGGCTCAGGAAGACGGACACAAATGGGTGTACTTCCAGCTGACCCCGTTCGGCAGAGCTCTCTTCAACCCGGAGAAGCGGGTGCGGATCTCGATCGTTCTGTCTGCGGTTCTTACGTTCTGTACAGCACTGGCCGCAGTGATCACGTACATGACAATTCCACGGCTGGACACACGCCCATGGTATCCCGGTTTCGATGACCCGTTCATCCCGATGTTCATCGTAGCGGGAGTTGCCGTGATCGTGCAGATAGGAATTCTTGTGTGGGTGATGAAGGGGAACGAAAAGGTGAATGAGTAGATCCCCAACTGCTACCCTCGTCCCAAAACACCCGTTGGTAGATGCTCCCTCCAGGTTCAAAAGATCCTATTTCTCCGATGTAGACCACCCCCCTTCGTCTCCCATGGACCCCTCGGTTTTGAGAAGAAATGCGGAGGTGGGGGGTGGCCGGAAATATTTTGCATGGGGGGAGGGGGCCGGCACAAAAAACCGGAGAGGGGTAACCCCCCAACATTTTCTGAGGGGGGTTCCCCTGTGATTTTCGCGGGACGTTTTTCGCCGGTGGGGGGCGCTGCGGGAAAGGGGCGGAGGAAAAATAGTCCGGGATCATTTTCACATTCCGAAACGACAATTTAAAAAGGTGGACATCCGCTTAAAATTAAGCGATTGTTGGAAAGGGTGCGGAAATGAAAGAAAATAAATTCCCGACATACCGGAAACTGACATTCCGCATCCATGCATTGCGCCAGATGTTCCAGCGTAAAATATCTGATTCCGATATCCGTGAACTGCTCGAATGCGGCATTATCATTGAGGAATATCCTGATGACACCCCCTATCCCAGTTCACTTGTTTCTGGAACGGTTAACAGCCGCCCGCTCCATGTTGTCATGGCATACAATAATGTAGACCGTGAAGCAATTGTTATCACAGCATACGAACCGGACCCGGAATCATGGTCCGACAACTATACGCGGAGGATATCATGAAGTGCGTTATCTGCAAGCACGGTGAAACGCGGGAGGGCACCACGACCGTTACGTTCGAGCGGGATGGCATGACCCTTGTCGTGAAGGATGTCCCTGCACAGGTCTGCACAAACTGCGGGGAGGATTACGTTAACGAGCAGGTTGCCCGCGAGATCCTTGATATTGCAGAACGTATGGCAAAGAGCGGGGCGCTGGTCGATGTCCGAAGGTACGTTCCCG
>CAZMCL010000294.1:0-2699 GCA_964564375.1 uncultured Methanoregula sp.
ATTAGGTGTGATAGAGAAATGGCTGAGGATTTCGACGTTTCCCTCAACGAAACAGCAGTATACCATCCTGATTCCTCCTTTCGGAATCAGGAGATGTGCAAGGATTACACGACCGCATACAAGGATTTTCTCCGGGATCCCGATAGTTTCTGGAGAAACATCGCATCCGATCTTGTATGGTTCCGGCCCTGGGACACGATATGCGAGTGGAAGTACCCTTTTGCCCGCTGGTTCGTAAATGCACAGTGCAATATTACCTACAACTGTCTCGAGCGCCATGTGAAGAATCACAGGAGAAATAAAGTCGCGCTCTTCTGGAGGGGGGAGGGGGAACAGGAACGCATTCTGACCTATGACCACCTCTATAAAGACGTCATGCAGTTTGCAAACGGTCTGAAAAAACTTGGTGTTTCGAAAGGCGACAGGATATGCATCTACATGCCCATGATCCCGGAACAGATCGTCGCAATGCTCGCCTGCGCCAGGATAGGAGCAGTTCACAGCGTTGTCTTCGCCGGCTACGGCGCTTCGGCCCTCAACCAGAGGATAACCGGTGCCGAAGCAAAGATCGTGATCACCGCTGAATCCTCTGTCCGACGCGGAAAAACCATTCCGCTCAAGCCGATAGTCGAAGAGGCGCTGCTCCATGCGCCGACAGTGGAACATGTGGTTGTCCTGAGGACACAGCAGCCTCCCGTTACGCTTGTACCGGACTTTGAAGTCGATTTCTATGAACTGATGAACGGCGCACCCAAGGACTGCCCGCCCGAAGTGATGGACGCGGAAGATCCGCTCTTCATCCTGTATACGTCGGGAACAACCGGCACGCCCAAGGGCATCGTCCATACATGCGGGGGATACATGGTGGGAGCGTACTACACCACCAAGTATGTCCTCAACGTAATGGACAACGATGTCTACTGGTGTACAGCCGATCCCGGATGGGTCACCGGGCACACGTACGGGATCTACGGGCCGCTTCTCACCGGCGCAACGATATTCATGAGCGAGAGCACGCCGGATTTCCCGGATCCCGGCATCTGGTGGAAACTTATCGAAGAATACGGGATTAACATTCTGTATACTGCCCCGACGGCAATACGCACCTTCATGAAATTCGGTGAGGAATGGCCCGACCGGTACGACCTCAGCTCACTGAGAATTCTCGCTTCGGTCGGAGAACCGCTCAATCCGGAAGCTTTCCTCTGGTTCTACCACAATATCGGGAAAAAGCGATGCCCGATTATTGATACCTGGTGGCAGACGGAGACGGGCATGCACATGATCACGACCCTTGCGGGCGAACCGATGAAGCCAGGGTATGCCGGAAAGCCGATACCGGGTGTCGTGGCAGACGTCGTCGACCGTGACGGCAATACTGTCCCGCCCGGCCAGGGAGGATTCCTCGCCATAAAAGAACCGTGGCCTTCAATGATGCGGACGATCTTCCGGGACGAGGACAGGTACCGCAAGTACTGGGAGAGCGGCAATCACCCGTATTATTCCACCAGCGATCTCGCCGTCAAGGACAATGACGGTTACATTATGATCTTAGGCAGGTCCGACGATCTGATTATCGTATCGGGCCACAATATCGGCAGCGCCGAGGTGGAGAGCGCCCTCGTCTCTCACCAGGCAGTTGCGGAAGCAGCCGCAATCGGCAAACCGGACGCTTTGAAAGGAAATATCGTTAAAGCATTCGTCACGCTCATTGAAGGATATTCGCCATCTGACAAGCTCACGAGTGATCTGAAATATCATGTCCGCCAAACACTGGGGCCCATATCGGTACCCGCAGAACTCGAATATACGGAAACCCTGCCCAAGACGCGAAGCGGGAAGATCATGAGGAGAGTTCTCCGGGCTCGCGAACTGGGTATGGATCCCGGTGACATCTCCACGATTGATGAGTGAATCCAACCAACCATTTATATATTCTTTCGGGGCATTTTATAACCATGAATGGTCAACCTGAAGATTCCCTGAAGATCGAAAACATCGTCGCCTCCGCAAAGGTGACCGATTCGCTCGATCTCCTGATGGTTTCTTCACAGATCAAAGATGCGGAATACAATAAAAAGAGGTTTCCGGGTGTCGTCCTCAGAATGCAGGACCCGAAAATCGCGGCTCTTGTTTTCGGATCGGGAAAGGTTGTCCTGACCGGAGCAAAGAGCGTCGACAGTCTCAGCAAAGGTCTGGAGATCCTCGGAAACAAGCTCCGCGCACTGAATATCGATATTCCCGAAAAACTGACATACAAAATCCAGAACATTGTGACCTCGGCAGACCTCGGGACACCCATAAACCTCAACAAGATAGCGGTCGGATTTAACCTCGACCGTATTGAATACGAACCCGAGCAGTTTCCGGGTCTTGTATACCGTCTCGAGGAGCCGAAGGTGGTTGTCCTGTTGTTTGGATCCGGGAAACTGATCATCACAGGTGGAAAACAACCTGAGGACGCGAAGAAGGCGGTACAGAAAATAGTCTCTGACCTCACAAACCTCGGATTAATGTAATTCTTTCAAAAAAACCATTCAACCGGTAAAATCCTTATTTTACAGCAGATTAACAGTCCGAATGCTTTTGCATTAATAATAATGGTTTTATAGTAAAAAGAAGAATAATTTATTGTATTTTAGGTGAACAGGGATGAGATTCGAAAAATTACTATATTTTACGGATAAAGAAGAAGAATT
>CAZMCL010000295.1:0-2687 GCA_964564375.1 uncultured Methanoregula sp.
GCACGACAATCACGAGCAGGGCAGCACAAAACCATGCTAATCCACTGGGAGTCATGCTTGAGAATAGAAGAGCGGGGGATATATGGCTTACGATCCCCGACCGGCGCTGGTTTTTGTTTATAAGCCAGATTCACGTGCCGAGCTATTGTAGAAAAACTACTTTGTGCAGTACGGCAAACATTCTTTCGCAATCGCCCGGGCACCATTTGCGCCGGGTGGCATACACGAGGGGTATTTTTGAAGGAAGTCTCCGCGAACTTCAGCGCAAAGGCAATCGAGCATGAGGTGCAGGAATACTGGTGCACCCATGACACGTACAAGGCCGTAAGGCAGCACCGCAGTGCGGGAAAACCGTTCTTTTTCGTTGACGGTCCGCCCTATACCACCGGCCATATCCACATCGGGACCGCGTGGAACAAGATCCTAAAGGACAGCATCCTGCGCTACCACCGCATGAACGGCCGGAACGTCATCGACCGGGCTGGCTACGATATGCACGGCCTCCCCATTGAAGTCAAGGTCGAGCAGGAGCTGGGTTTTAAGTCCAAGAAGGATATCGAGAAGTTCGGGATCCAGGCATTCATCGAAAAGTGCCGGGAGTTTGCGGTCACGAACAAGAAACTCATGGACGACCAGTTCGAGAACCTCGGGGTCTGGCTCGATTTTGCGGGCGCATACCAGACGGTGACGCCCGATTACATCGAAGCTGCATGGTGGACGCTTGCAAAAGCGGAAGAGAAAGGCATGCTTGAACGCGGCCACAGGGTCGTGAACTGGTGCCCCCGCTGCGAGACCGCCATCGCTGATGCTGAAGTGGAATACTGGGATGAGAACGACCCCTCGGTCTTCGTCAAGTTCCCCCTCGCCGGAAAAACCGGAGAGTTCCTCGTCATATGGACGACAACCCCGTGGACACTTCCGGCTAACGTTGCGGTTGCGGTGGCAAAGGACTTCGAGTACGCAAAAGTGCTCGCAAAGAAGGACGGCAAAGAGGAACTCCTCTGGATTGGAGAACCCCTTGTCAAGACTGTGCTCAAGAAAGCCCGGTATAAGGACTTCTCCATCATCGAGAAGAAGAAAGGCGCTGAACTTGCGGGCTGGACTTACTCCTCGCCGCTCCATACCCAGGTCCCTCTCCAGCGGGAGATCGGGCACAAGGTTGTGACCGCTGATTTTGTTGCGCTCGAAAATACCGGTATGGTCCACATCGCCCCCGGCCATGGCTGGGACGATTACGTGCTCGGGACAAAAGAGGGGCTCGCTATTGTCTGCCCGGTGGACGGCGCCGGGAGGTTCAAGGAGGAGGCCGGGGAGTTTGCCGGCCAGTACGTGCGGGAAGCAAACGAGAACGTCCTTGCCGCACTTGGCGACCACCTCCTTGCAAAGGAGACGGTAACGCACCGGTACGGCCATTGCTGGAGGTGCAAGACCCCGATCATCTTCCGGGCCACCTCCCAGTGGTTCTTAAAAGCCTCCGAGATGCGGGACCTGATGCTCTCCGAAGTCAAGAAGGTCACGTGGTATCCCGAATGGGCCGGCAGCGCCCGGTTCTATGACTGGATCAAGGAAGCCCGCGACTGGTGCATCTCCCGCCAGCGCTACTGGGGCATCCCGATCCCGGTCTGGGTCTGTACAAAATGCGACAAGTACCGTGTTGTCGGGACCATCGCGGAACTTGAAAGACTGAGTGGTACGCCACTTCCCGATCCCCACCGCCCGTACGTGGACGCGGTGACAATCCCGTGCCCGTGCGGCGGCACGATGAAGCGGGTGGAGGACATCTTCGATGTCTGGTTCGACTCTGCTGTCGCTTCATGGGCAACCCTCGGGTTCCCGAACAAGACAACTGACTTCGAGGCACTCTGGCCTGCCGACTTTATCACTGAAGGCCAGGACCAGACCCGGGGCTGGTTCTACTCCCAGCTCGGGGCGAGCACCATCGCGTTCGGCAAAGCCCCCTACAAGAGCGTGTGCATGCACGGGTTTGCGCTCGATGCTGAGGGGAAGAAGATGTCAAAGAGTCTCGGGAACGTAGTGAACCCTTCGGATGTCATCGAAAAAGTCGGCGTGGATGTCCTCCGGCTCTACATCCTTTCCTCCTCTGCCCCATGGGACGACCTGAAATTCAACATGGAAGGCGTGGGCACCATCAACCGGGCGGTCAACATCCTCTGGAACGTTTACCGTTTCCCGGTCCCCTACATGATCCTCGACAATTTCGAACCGGCATCCAAGGACGGCGTCTGGGACGATTCTTTTATCCGGGCAAACCTTTCCCGGATGCCGGACGAGGACCGGTTCATCATCTCCCGGATCAACTCGGTGGCGGCAACGGTCGATGCAGCCTTGAAGGAGTGCCAGCTCCACCGGGCCACCCGCGAGATCGTGAACTTTATTTTGGAAGACCTCTCGCGCTGGTATGTCCAGCTCGTCCGGCCCCGGATGTGGCTTGAGGGGGAGAGTGAGCAGAAAGTGTTTGCGTACGAGACAATCTATTACGTCATGCGCCGGCTCATGGGCATCCTTGCCCCGGTCTGCCCTCACCTCACCGAGGAGATCTACCTGAACCTCCGGTGCAAAAACGATCCCGAAAGCATCCACCTGCTGGACTGGAACGCAGGCGACACGGCCCTAGTGGATGCAACGCTCGAAGGGGCCGTTGCTATCGTCCGCTCGTTCGATGAGGC
>CAZMCL010000296.1:0-2681 GCA_964564375.1 uncultured Methanoregula sp.
GGAGAAGGCAATACTATTCTCACCCAAACCGGGCGAGGGAAGTGTTGTGATGATAAGTTCCGGGTCGGCCCGGTCATTCGAATCGACAAACGCGACAATCTCAGCCATCCCTGCGGCGGGGTACGTGGTAACCATCTGTGTGATCTCGGTTGCACCCATCGGGTGGTCCGGCAGGCCGGAATACTTCACCACGTACCCACCCTGCCACCCGAGATCCTTTGCAAGGCTCCCGACCTCGTCAGAAGTTTTGGCCCTGCTCTCAACCAGCGTATAATTGGCCGGTGCATCGGCGGCCGTGAGTGCAAGATCGCAAGGGGACGGTGCCGCTGCAACCGGCACTTTTCCCGACGGCACAGCCTGCGGGCACCCGGCACCCATGACCATGCCAATGACAAACAGGACAACAATAACAACCGATAACCACTTCATACTATTATATCGGCAGGAAATTGAAGAAAAGAGTTTGCTTCCTGTCCTGCACAAATGACCGATCAGGGCTGCTCAGCATCCGATCCCCGGATGCAGTAATATGCCCTTTTTGTTGGCCCGGCAGGGGCCGTACCGGACAGATCGGGCAGATGCAGAGTTTCTTCATTTCGTCCGAGGGGGAAGCAGCTTGCGGTTGTACTGTCATGGCCCATCCTGAGTGGACTTGTAGTGGGCATGGGGAGAAGTAATTTATCGCAGGCATCTCGATACTACACTATGCCAGCGCCACTTGTAGGGAGAAAGTTCGGGGTTAACGTCATCCCGGTGCCGGACCGTAATGTCTGCCGCGAGATAACCGTCCTGGGGCTTTCCGGGTCAAGCCGTCAGCAGCCGGGCATGAGCAAGTCAGAACGCCTCCTTGTCCGGGCACTCGGGCAGTTCAACAACTTTGGCTGCACCACATCCCTCATCCGGTTAAAGGATCTCACCATTCATGACTGCGAGGGCAACTATTCCGAGGACCCGTCGTTCTGCACCTACCCCTGCCAGAGCTCGATGAAGTACCCCGATGACCAGATGCAGGAAGTCTATGATGCCGTGATCGGCTGCGACATCCTGATCCTCGCAACGCCGATCCGGTGGAACAACCACTCTGCCCTGGTCCAGAAGTTCATCGAGCGGATGAATGCCATCGAGAACCAGCAGTCGTGGTTCGGTAACCGTATGATCACAAACAAGGTAGCGGGCCTGATCGTGATCGGCCATGTGGACGGTGTCCAGCACGTTGCAGGGAACCTCCTGAATTTCTTCTCCTGGCTCGGGTTCCATACCCCTGAGATCGCCATCGCGTCCTGGGTGGGCGAGAATGATGAGGACACCACAAAGGACTGGGCCCAGATCGAAGCGAACCGGTATACCGCCGAAGATCTGGAGAACCTTGTTGCCAGTTCGCTCCGGCTGGCCTGCGCACTCATGAGCCATATGGCAGAAGAGACCGGCGACCGGTAATATAACCATAAATACCATGGATTAGAAAAAAACTGTAGCTGATAACAAACGGGGTGTGACGGTTTTTGAGTATCTTTCCCAAGCGACGAATGAGGCGATCGCGCTCGCGGCATATCCAGCCGCTCCTGCGCGAGATAACAGTAGCGAAGAACGATATCATCGCCCCGCTCTTTGTGGATGAACTCATCACCGTTCCAAAACCCATCGACGCAATGCCCGGCCAGTTCCGGTACCCGATTGCCGGTATTGCAGAAGTGGCACTCGGGCTCTGGAATCTTGGCATCCGCTCGGTCCTGCTCTTTGGCATCCCAAAAGAGAAGGACGCGGTCGGTAGTTCCGCATTCGACCCTGAGGGGGTTGTCCAGCAGGCAGTCCGCCGGATCAAGGCTGCCGTGCCGGAGATGGTGGTCATCACCGATGTCTGTGCCTGCGAGTACACCGATCACGGCCATTGCGGGATCATCGGCAAGTCCCGCTACGGCATCGATCTCTTAAACGATCCCTCGCTTGAACTGATGGACCGGATTGCCATCAGCCACGCGGAGAGCGGGGCTGATATCGTTGCCCCGTCCTGCATGCTGGACGGCGTAGTCGGCTCCATCCGCACGGCGCTTGACGAGACCGGCTTTGAAGAAGTCCTCATAATGTCCTACTCCACCAAGTTTGCCTCCGCATTCTATGGCCCGTTCCGGGAAGCAGCGGACTCCGCATTCTCATTTGGCGACCGGTCCACATACCAGATCAACCCGGGGAACAGCCGCGAAGCGATCCTCGAATCCCAGCTTGACAAGGACGAGGGAGCCGACATCCTGATGGTGAAACCCGCGGGGTCCTATCTCGATATCCTTGTAGAGGTTGCAGCGCTGGGGCTACCCGTTGCTGCCTACCAGGTGAGCGGGGAATATGCAATGATTAAAAGTGCCGCTGCAAACGGCTGGCTGAACGAGAAGGACGCCGTGCTCGAGAGCCTGACCTGTATCAAACGGGCGGGGGCCGACCTTATCATCACGTATTTTGCAGCCGATGTCGCGAGGTGGCTTTAAGTGAAATATAACACGAGTAAAGACCTGTTCGCTGAAGCAGGAACCCTGATGCCCGGCGGCGTGAGCAGTCCGGTACGGGCGATCAAGCCCTACCCGTTCTACACGGCCTATGCCAGCGGGGCGCACCTGACCACCGTTGACGGCGCTGTTCTCATAGACTGCTGCATGGCCTACGGACCGCTGATCCTTGGCCACGCTCCT
>CAZMCL010000297.1:0-2680 GCA_964564375.1 uncultured Methanoregula sp.
GGGAACCGGTCAGGCACAAATGCACCGGCTGACGGTGGAACAACCAATAACGAACAACAATGAGGAGGAATACTATGTCACAACAACTCGGGGGACAACCCATCATCATCCTCAAGGAAGGAACAACCCAGAACCGGGGACAGGATGCCCAGAACAGTAACTTTACTGCAGCAAAAGCCGTAGCCGCCACGGTGAAGTCAACACTCGGCCCCAAGGGCATGGACAAGATGCTCATCGACGGCCTTGGCGACATCACAGTCACCAACGACGGTGTCACCATCTTAAAAGAGCTGGATATCGAGCACCCGGCTGCCAAGATGATGGTCGAGATCGCAAAGACCCAGGATGACGAAGTCGGCGACGGCACGACAAGCGCTGTCGTTCTTGGCGGCGAACTCATCCAGAATGCCGAGAAGCTTATCGCGCAGGGGGTCCACCCGACCGTTATTGCGGAGGGCTATCGCATGGCGGCTGAGAAAGCGCTCGGGCTGCTCGATACCTATGCTACAACGGTCAGGCCGAACGATACCGCGATGCTGAAGAAGATCGCGGCAACGGCACTTACCGGTAAGAACTCGGAGGTGTCAAAGGACCTGCTCTGCGATATTGTCGTTAAGGCAATCTCCTTTGTCATCGATGATGAGGGTGTTGCGGACCTTGCCCATATCAATGTGGAAAAGAAGGTTGGTGCCTCCGTGGACGACTCGGTCCTCATCGAAGGCATGGTTATTTCAAAGGAACGTGCGCACCCGAATATGCCTAAGTCCGTAAAGAATGCAAAGATCCTGCTCCTGAATGCAGCCCTCGAATTCAAGAAGACCGAAGTGAACGCGAAGATCAATATCTCCACGCCCGGGCAGGCACAGGCATTCCTTGATGGCGAAGAGCAGATGGTCCATACGATGGTGGACAAGGTTATTGCCAGCAAGGCAAACGTCCTCTTCTGCGCAAAAGGTATCGATGACGTTGCACAGCATTACCTCACCAAGGCCGGGATACTTGCCGTCCGCCGGGTCAAGAAGAGCGACATCGAGAACCTTGCCCGGGCAACGGGTGGCTCGGTCGTGAACAATGTTGACGAGATCAGCGCAAAAGACCTTGGGACGGCCGGTCTTGTCGAGGAAAAGACGATTGCCAATGACGAGATGATCTACATTTCGAACTGTAAGAATCCCAAAGCAGTCTCCATCATCATCCGGGGCGGGACGGAACACGTTGTTCAAGAACTCGAACGTGCAATCCACGATGCTCTCATGGTCGTGAGCGTTGTTATCCGTGGGAAGAAGATTGTTGCCGGTGGCGGCGCTGCCGAGACCGAACTCTCGCTCCATCTCCGCGACTATGCAGCAACAGTTGGTGGCCGAGGCCAGTTAGCCATCGAGTCGTTTGCCGTCGCACTGGAGGTCATCCCCCGGACCCTTGCCGAGAATGCCGGGCTTGACCCCATCGATATGCTCGTTGCGCTCAAGGCGGCCCATGGTGCGGGGAAGAAGAACTTCGGGCTTGACGTGAATGCGGGCAAGCCGGTCGACATGCTCAAGGCAGGCGTTGTCGAGCCGCTTCGGGTCAAGACGCAGGCCATCTCCAGTGCGGCAGAGGCAGCAGTCATGATCCTCCGCATTGACGATATCATCGCCTCCTCACCATCCGCAGGGCCGGCCGGTGGAATGCCGCCCGGTGGCATGGGCGGCATGCCCCCCGGTATGGGCGGGTATTAATCCCCTTTAATCTCTTTTTTTTGCTTTAGTAGAAATCAATTTAAAAACTCTGACGCTCCCCGGGGCTTGCGCTTCGCGCTCTGCCCCCGCCACGGTGGCATCCCCCGCTTTATGATAACGATGTATTTCCGCTAACCGATCTTGTCCCATCCCGAGTGCGCCCCGTCCCCCGGGGAACAAAGTGGCGTAAGAGGGAGAGTTCCAGGAAAATGAAAACGGGATTTCTAAAGAGCACTTTTTTTTAACTGCAAAATCCTGTCATAAAAATAATGCATCTGCCCGTGGTGACAGGATCGATTCCCTTATGTTTCCCTCCCGCTCATATCACCACAGATGAAAGAAGAAACCCGCTGGAAACTTCTTGCCGGACTTGCCCTGGTGACCTTATCGCTTGCCCTGTATACTGCCCATTTTTTCATCTTTCATGATGCCCATCACGTGCTCATCTACGCTTTTGGAGATCTCGCTTTCATACCCATAGAAGTGCTCATCGTCACGCTCATCATCGACCAGATACTCGAGTCCCGCGAGAAAAAGCAGCGGATGGAGAAGTTAAACATGCTGATTGGCACATTTTTCTCAACCTTCGGCACCCCGCTCCTCGCTATGCTCTCCCGGGCCGATCCTGAAATCCTGTCCCTCCAGCCACAGCTTGCCACGGGGGCAGGCTTGCAGGACTCGCAGTTTGGAGATGTGAAGACCTGCCTTGGCAGCCACCAGTGCACGGTTTCCGTAGATAAGATTGACCTCTTTTCCCTCCGCGACTTGATGGCAAAAAACGAGGACTTCCTCTTACGGATCGTGGAGAACCCGATGGTCTTTGAGCACGAGTCCTTCACGGACCTGATCCTTGCCATCACGCATCTTGACGAGGAACTCAAGGCCCGGGGCAGCCTCGCGTCCCTCCCCCCTTCTGATATCGCCCACCTGCAGGGGGACATGCACCGCGTATACTCGCAGCT
>CAZMCL010000298.1:0-2680 GCA_964564375.1 uncultured Methanoregula sp.
CAGGATCTCTTCGGGCACGATGATGTTGCCGCGGCTCTTGCTCATCTTGAAGCCATCCTCACCCAGCACCATGCCATTGACCAGGATCTCGTCCCACGGTTTCTGGCCGGTGAGGGCAACCGAGCGGAGGATGGTGTAGAAGGCCCATGTCCGGATGATATCATGGCCCTGCGGCCGGATCTGCGCGGGGAAGAACGGCGGGGTCCCGTTGCCGTCCCACCCGGTCACGTTCAGGACCGAGATGGAAGAGTCCATCCATGTATCGAGCACGTCCGCTTCGCCCGAGAATTCCGTACTGCCGCATTTCGGGCACGGATGCTTGGGTGTTACCATGGTCGGGTCGACCGGGAGGTCCTTCTCATCAGGTGTCATCATCCCGCCGCACTTCGTGCAGAACCAGACCGGAATTGGGGTGGCGAAGATCCGCTGCCTTGAGATGCACCAGTCCCATTCCATCTGCTGGACCCAGTTCTCCATACGGAGGAGCATATGCTCGGGGAACCACGTGATCTCGTGGGCGGCCTTCTGGATCTCGTCCGGCTTGATCTTCACAAACCACTGCCGCTCTGAAAGGATCTCAATTGGGGTCTTGCAGCGCCAGCAGGTGCCCACGCGCTGGGCGAGTTTCTCCTGGCGGTTGAGGATCTTCTGTTCCTTCATGTCGGCAAGGATTGCGGCGCGGCACTCGGTGGCATTCATGCCCTTGTACTTGCCGGCGGTTTCGGTCATCTTTCCCTGTCTGTCGATGGCTTTCCGGAGCGCAAGGTTGTGCTGTTTCCACCAGTGGACATCCTGCTTGTCACCAAAAGTACAGATCATGACCGCGCCCGATCCGAACGCGGGGTCTACAGCCTCGTCCTGCACGACCGGCACATCGTGGCCGAAGAGCGGGACTTTCATGGACCTGCCTTTGAGCTTGTGGTAGCGTTCGTCGCCCGGGTGCACGGCGACTGCGACACAGGCTGCGAGGAGCTCGGGACGGGTGGTCGCGATCTCCACGCCATCGAAATCGAAAAAGTTGAGCGTGGTCTCGCGGTCCTCGTATGCAACTTCCGCAAATGCGATTGCCGTCTCGCAACGGGTGCAGTAGTTGACCGGGTGCTCGCTCTGGTAGATGTAACCGCTCTTGAGCATCCGGAGGAACGAGAGTTGCGTCTTGCCGTAATACTCCGGCATCATCGTGATGTACTCGTTCGACCAGTCCGTGGAGAATGCCATCTTGCGCAGGGTGATGCGCATTGCCTCGATATTCTTGATTGTTAAGTCCCGGCACATCTTCCGGAACTCTTCCCGGGAAACATCGTTTTTTGTGATCTTGTTGATCTCCTCGACTTTGACCTCGGTCGGGAGCCCGTGGCAGTCCCACCCTTGAGGGAACATCACGTTGAAGCCTTTCATCCGCTTGTACCGGGCAAAGAAATCGATATAACACCAGTTCAGTGCATTCCCGATATGGAAGTTCCCGGTCGGGTAGGGTGGTGGGGTATCAATCACGAACTGGGGTTTTTTGGAGTTTTTGTCAAAATAGTTGTCCTCATCGCGCCAGGTCTTCCTCCAGCGCTCCTCAACTTCGGCAAAATCATAGTTCTTTGGCAGTTGTTCTGATGGCACCATTTCGGGAAAAGGTTGGGTGTGGAATAAAATATAGTGATCGTATTCATATCTGCGCGTGAGATCCTGATTTCGCCGGTTATAAGGTGAATTGCTGGCTTCCTGTCACGATAAAACTCTTTTTACCATAACACCAAGTACTGACCAATGCAGCGACAGCAGGGCCTGGGATACGCGGCGGCACTGGTTGGTGGCGCAACCCTCGCCGGCCCGTATGTGCAGCCGGAGTGGCTCATGGCCCTTGTTGTCATTATGTACGCGCTCATCCTCTGGCGCTTTTTTGATACCAAGTACCTTACCTATACCTTCTGCATCCTCGCCGCACTCTATGGAATCGGTCTGTTACCCTTCTTTGTCTTTGCTACAACCCTTGCGATGCTGGTGCTGGGCGAGTTGGTTTTCCGGAGCCGGGCCGACGATCTGAACACCTATCTCTATTACATCATCTCCACGGCATGGGCCGGTGTGCTTGTCATGGCATACCTCCACAAAATGGCGTTTTTAACTATCATCTTTGGTATCATCGCCGCGGTGCTCCTGAAAGTGATACTCTTAAAATTCGAGGACTCGCTGATGATCGAAGGTGTCGGGATTGCCATGACAATGTGGCTGATCCAGGAGCTCAACTACAAAGCAGATCTCCAGATGGTGGTCGCCGCAGTCATTGTCGGGTTCACGTTTGGCTATTTTGCTTTCCGGTCAAAAACCGCCGACCTTACCGGGCTCTTCTCCGCTGCGCTTGTCGGTATCATTCTCGTTGTCTTTGCCGATGTCCGCTGGTTCATCATCATGCTGGCATTCTTCATCCTCGGGTCAGCTGCAACCAAGTACAAATATGGGTATAAAAAGCGGATCGGGGTGGAGCAGAGCCAGAGCGGGGCTCGCGGATACCGCAATGTCTTTGCCAACGGCATCGTTGCTGCCGCAGCGGCCGTCCTGTTCGGGGTCTTCCAGCAACCAATCTTCATTGTCATGTATGTTGGCTGCGTTGCCACGGCTGCAGCTGATACCCTCGCAAGCGAGATCGGCGTCACCGGGGGAGTTCCGTACATGATCACGACACTGAAAA
>CAZMCL010000299.1:0-2680 GCA_964564375.1 uncultured Methanoregula sp.
CGGGAGATGACCCGGCTCTCCTTAAAACACAAGGCTATCAACCTTGCGCAGGGTTTTCCGGACTTTCCCTGCCCGCCGGAACTCAAAAGTGCTGCATGTGCCTCGGTCAGCGCCGATCACAACCAGTACGCAATCACGTGGGGGGCAAAGGAGCTGCGCGATGCTCTCGCTGTCCGGGTGAAGGCGTTCAATGGCATGGACTTCGACCCGGAGGCGGAGATAACCGTCACCTGCGGCTCCACCGAGGCGATGATGGCGTCCATGCTTGCCATCATCCAGCCGGGCGACGAGGTGATCATACCGGAGCCGTTCTACGAGAATTACGGTCCGGATGCACATATCTCCGGGGCAGTGGCCGGGTATGTTCCGCTCGCATCAGATTTTGGTATCGATGAAGAGGCAATGAAAGCCGCGTTCACAAAAAAGACGCGTGCGATCATCCTCAACACCCCCAACAACCCGACCGGTAAGGTATTCTCAGGAAAGGAGCTTGCATTCATCGCCGATCTCTGCATCGACCACAACGCCATTGCGATCACGGACGAGATTTACGAGCATATCGTGTATGATGGTAAAAAGCACGTCTCCATGGGATCGCTTGACGGCATGCATGACCGGACCATCACTACCGGGAGTTTCTCCAAGACCTACAGCGTGACCGGCTGGCGGGTCGGTTACGCTCTTGCCGATGAGTCCATCAGCTCCCGGATCCGGAAGATCCACGATTTCCTCACGGTCGGCGCCCCGGCACCGCTCCAGCAGGCGTGCGTTGCCGCCCTCAATCTTCCGGAATCCTATTACCACGATCTTGCTGCCGAATATGACCGCAAGCGGAAGATCCTGTATAACGGCCTGAAAACTGCGGGTTTTTCCTGCGAGCTCCCCGAAGGGGCATACTATATCTTCACCGATATATCAGGGTTCGGGATGAAGGATACAGAATTTGCAAAGACCCTTGTGGAAAAAGCCGGTGTAGCCGCAGTCCCCGGCAGCTCGTTCTACAGCCATGGCGGGGAGAACCGGCTCCGGTTCACCTTCTCGAAAAAGGACGAGACATTGCTCGAGGCCTGCCGGAGGCTGGAGACGGTGGAACTGCCAGGCAGGGGATGATCGGTCCTCCCGTTTTTTTAACTCATTAGAAAAGCACACGAACCGATCCGATTAACACCAGAACCATGAAAATCGTTAATTGTTTTTTTTTCGTTTTGAACCGCCGCGGGGACGCCCCGTAGGGGGCGGTGGTTATCCCAGGGAGTATGGAGATATCAATTCATATAAGTAATTTTTTAAAGAGAGAAAATTACATGGAAAATTCCTTTTTGCATGATGAAGCCCCCCTTTTGCGCCACTTTGTCCCCCGCTGGGGGACGGGGCGCATTACGATTGACCGGGGTCGGTTACAGGTAATGCGGAGTAATCGCAATTGGGGGTGCCACGAGCGTGGGGGCGAAAATACGAGTGCATCTTAATAGGATCAATAATTTCTCCAGAGTAAAAATTTCAAAAATTTTATCCTCTCACTCCCACAATTGGATTGTAGCAGAAGCAGAGAGGAGGAACAGGGGAAATATGCCATTTTGCACGAACTGCGGGAACATGGTTGAGCCGGGATGGGAATTCTGCAATGCCTGTGGCGCACCATTACTGGATGGAGGGATTGCCGAATCGCAGTCTTCCCGTCTGTCCACCGCAGAGACTCCACCGGCCGGCTTTGTTCCGCCCTCAGCCGCGCCTGTGCCTCCCCCTTCCGGATCGAACTCCTCAATCGCCTTTCCGCCGCTCATGGTTATGGGAACTATCGCACTTGTCCTTGTCGTTGCCGGTGCCGGAGCGCTCGTTGTCCTCAACGGTTCCTCCCTTCCATTTGGAGCACCTGCCAACAGTACTGAGCCCGAAAGCAGCGGCATTGCATCGGTCGGAGGTACATGCTCCGATGGCCTGACCCTGTGCAAAGGGGCGTGCGTTGACCTGAAGAGCGATAACGGCAACTGCGGGGGATGCGGCTTCTCCGTCCCCTACGGCATGATATGCAGGGACGGGGAGTTCGCTTCGCTGTCGGCAACAACGACAACCCCTACCCCGCCATCACCAACCGCAAGCCCCACACCGGAGCCCACCAAAGGACCATGCCCTTCCGGCCAGAAGCTCTGCAGCGGAAAATGCACGGACCTTCTTGCGGATGATGATAACTGCGGCAAATGTGGGTGGGACTGCCCGAAAGGGCAGATATGCCAGAGCGGCCAGTGCCTCCCGCCGGACCTTACGCCGGTCTCCACCGCGGCGGCGGGTGTCACTGTCACGCAGGCTGTGTCATGCACGGGCGGCGAGATCGCCTGCGGCAGTTCCTGCGTGAATGTCTTCACTGATAAAGAGAACTGCGGGGTCTGCGGTCGTACCTGCGGGAGCCAGGAGATCTGCGTCGGTGCACGGTGCGGGCCGGCCTGCGTTGAAGACGAGACCTTATGTGACGATACTTGTGTTGACATGGATACGGATATGGAAAACTGCGGGGCATGCGGGAACATCTGTTTGTCCTCGCCACCCAACTCGCTGGGGTCCCTGTGCTCTTCGGGCGAGTGCATTGTTTCCGGGTGCCGGACCAATTATGGCGACTGCAACGAGAACATTGCAGACGGATGTGAGGCAGACCTGCGCTTCGATGATAATAACTGCGGGTCCT
>CAZMCL010000300.1:0-2679 GCA_964564375.1 uncultured Methanoregula sp.
TGGCAGAACAATCACCGGGTTGCGGCCTGGTTTGATGGAAATGAAAGCGACTTCCTTAGATTTCATGATGCGTTGTGTAAGAACAAAACACCCGCAGAATGTTTTCCCAATACACCCATCTACGAATACCACGGGCAATATTATACAATATCATACAATGAAATCGGATACCACAATCTTCCCGGCTGCGAGCGGGGGAATTATAACTGCACTCCTGTGTAAGGGATTTTACCCGGCTCACGAAGGCAATGCAGGATTCGGTTGAAAGACATAGTTAAGCAGGCCGGATTCAAGGAATGATCATACAATGCACAGATTCCTTATCGTAATCGAAAAGGCCGGGAAAAATTTTTTTTTGCATATTCACCGGATCTTCCCGGGGGTGTTGCAACGGGAAAGACGCGTGAGGAAGCAAAAAGAGCGGATGCACGAGGCAATTGAGATGCACATCCGCGGACTCATAGATGATGGACTGCCAATCCCCAAGTCACATTCATCGGCAACATTTGTCGGTGTGCGGGCAGAGTAAGCCGGATTTTTTTTTGTAACTGCCGGAACGGGGCATAGCCGGACCAGATATTTTCCGCCGGTACATCCGTATCCCCGGCGCCGTTACGACGATACCCCCATATACCCCGATCCAGGGCCGCCACGCCCCTTTAAATCCCATCGCCCGGCACCCCTTTGCAGAAACACGGGTGCCATTTCTGTTCGGCCGCTGTAACATTGCTACATACAGCCTCACCAATTCCCGCCGGAAAACCCGAATTGTTCCGGAAGAATTACCGCGTTTTTGGGAAACATTGCCTCATCAAAAAAGGGGGGTGAGGCAAAACTCGTACAACCGGGCCTTTTACGGGCCCGGATTTCCCACCCTATAGACAGGGGTAAAAAAGGGGTTATACGACGGTGCGGGGTTTTCCCTCCCTACTCCCCGCCCGGCGCCCCGGTCGTATACGAGAAACTCCGTGCCGACACGAGCCGCTTCCCTTCGCGGTCGACCTCGACAAGCGATGAGGGCGTGACCTGGAAATATCTACACGTGCCATGCCGGGACCGGATCCAGAGCTCGATCACATTCGCGGCGTCGCGGGCGATGAGCCGGAGCCGTGCGAGATCTTTTTTGTAATAGTCCGCGAGTTCCGGAATCGATGCGAGAATTTTCGGTGCGAACGCTACGCTCACGAATATGTGCGGGATCTTCGAGACGATCGAGAGATCGTAGATCCGCTCCGGTCCGCTCAGGGCCGTCTGGATGATGCCACGCGTCCGGGCAATCGGGATCACCTCCGCGAGCGCACGGTGCGGGCGGGGTCCGCGGCTCATGGGGGGCGGCTCCTTTGCGGTGAGATTGTCATGGTGTGTGTGCCTCCATACATCGTGTTCAACCGGCTGGCTCATACGAACCTGATGACGAAAAAATTGTCCGGGTCCGTTGTTCTCCGGGCTTTGCTGTGCCTGTGTGATGAACAGGGTTGATGCTTTTTGTTTAATGGCTTTTTAGTTGAGCGAGGCGGGGGATGGAAATGGAGGGGTAATGGCATGAGGTGGCCGGGGGATATGCCGGACATCTCAGCATCGTCAATGCATTAATAATAAGAACATACAAACAACTCACAACAGAAACATGGAACCACTCGCTCTCCTCCGGCTGCACGAACCAGAACTAAAAAAACGGTTCGGTGTTGCAACGATCGGCATATTTGGCTCATATGTACGGGGAGAGGAGCGCCCGGAGAGCGATGTGGATGTCCTTGTCACGTTCCGAAAAGGTGAAAAAACGTTCGATAACTACATGGACTGCAAGTTTTATCTTGAAGACCTTTTTGGGCGTAAGGTCGATCTTGTCATGAAAGGCGCAATAAAAAAGCGGCTCAAACCCTTCATCCTTGGCGAGGTTGTGTATGCGTAGATCCCATCTTCATTTTCTTGATGATGTCAAGGAAGCATGCGGAAATATTCTCATTTACACAAAAGGGATGTCCTACCGGCAGTTTGCTTCTGACCGCCTTACACAGGACGCTGTAATCAGGAATTTTGAGGTTATCGGCGAAGCTGTAAAGAACCTGCCGGAAGATCTCAAGACACGTTATCCCTCGGTTTCATGGAAACAGGTTGCCGGCCTCCGGGATATCCTGGCACACGGGTACTTCCGGATTGATTATGAGGTCGTATGGGGGATCATAACTGAAAGGATACCCGGTTTTAAGAAGGACATTGCCAGAATCCTGCGGGAAGAAGAACGACGGGAGAAAGAGGGATCCGGATAAAAAGGGTCCCGGCAGGGATGAAAAGTCTGGATTGTTTATATCACGCGTTTCTTCAGCTCTGCAAGACTGATCGTGTCTTCGTCCCGCCGCCCGGCAACCATCGCGAGGTCGTGGAGGTCTTCCCGGAGGTGCTCATATTCCCGGATATGAAGGATTACTGCGACCTTGTTGCCGTTCTCATCAACTACATACTGTTCTGCAGCCGGCATACGTGTTCCTGAATATTCGCAGTATTTTCCTGATGATATAATCGCTTTTCGTGCAGTCCGGGGCAGGGGCGGTCTGCTGCCGACCCCCTCCCGTCTTCGTCTGCCGGGGATCCCCCCTCGCCCTGGACCCGCGGAAGCCAAAAGGAGATTGCAGGTGAGCAAGCGTACCGTCAGTAAAAGGGTGTGCAGTCGGCCGGGTT
>CAZMCL010000301.1:0-2671 GCA_964564375.1 uncultured Methanoregula sp.
CTCCTGACCAATGATGACGGCGTGAGTTCCATCGGGCTCTGGGCCGCGTACGATGCCCTGGTGCCCATCGCGGATGTGACTGTGGTCGCCCCCGCAAGCCAGCAGAGCGCTGTCGGCCGGTCGATCTCCATTTTCGAGCCGCTCCGGGCAACGCAGGTCGTGATGAACGGCAACAAGGCATGGGCGGTAGCCGGAAAACCCACCGATGCGGTCATCATCGGCCTCTACGCACTGAAACTGAAACCCGCCATGGTCGTAAGCGGGATCAATATTGGCGAGAACCTCTCAACAGAATCGATCATGACCTCCGGGACGGTCGGGGCAGCGCTTGAGGCCTCCAACCAGGGGGCGAAGGGAATTGCTTTCAGCCTCCAGGTTGAGGACCAGGGTGATAAGTTCGATGATCCCAGCTATCACGGCCACAGTTTCGATGCGGCAAAGAATGTTGTCCGGGACATAGTGGAGCGCGTTCTCCAGCACGGGTTTGACGAGAACACCGATGTGATCAACGTGAATATCCCGTCAAAGGTCAAAGGTGGCTATGAAGTGACCCGGCTCGCCCACAAGCTCTTCCATACCGGTGTCGAGAAACGTCTTGACCCCCGTGGGCGACCCTACTTCTGGATCAACGGGCCGCTTGTCGAGGATGCCGAGGAAGGCACCGATGTCCATGCGATCCGGAAAGGCAATGTCTCGATAACCCCGATCACGCTGGACTGCACGTCCTATAAAGCGTGCGAAGCGACGAAGAAGATATTCCGGTGATAACTGCTCTGGTTTATTGGGAACTGGAATCAGCCTGAATTTTTTATGCCATAATTTTGGGATTTTCTCATCTTCTTTTACCCAAGGGTGTGCGTAAAACGTATGACATAAAGATGGGGGCTGATGCCCCCATACCTCCTTTGAGATACCTGCCGCTGCCCCGGAGGACGCCCCGCGGCGGCCTCAAATTACCGGTTCACCGGAAAAGATCGGAAATCTGCTCTGCCATGTATCTGTAATGCCGTATGGGGTGGCGCGCCCGATTCACCATTTTTCGACAGGTTTTCTCTGACTTCCTTTCGTCCCCCTCCCAAAGCGCCCCGCCCCCATTGAGGGTCTGGCGTCGCAACAGGGGATATCATTTCAGGATAAAAGGATTATCGGAAAAATTCCCCCATTCTGTACACGGCCGGATCACCACCTTAATTATTCCGGCACGGACAAATATCCCAATAATGGACCAGAATGCACAGGATCTTACCGCGGCAAAACGTGCGGCCGGTTACAAGGCTGCAGACATGATCGAAGACGGCATGGTGGTCGGGCTGGGCACCGGCTCAACCGTATATTATATGATTGAGCGGCTCGCTGAACGCGTCAGCGGAGGCCTGGCTGTATCGGGCATTCCGACCTCGTTCCAGACGGCAATACGGGCGCGGGAGGCAGGAATCCCGCTCACCACTCTTGATGACAACCCTGAAGTTGATATCGCTATTGACGGGGCAGATGAAGTTGACCCGGCTCTCCGGCTCATCAAGGGGCGGGGCGCCGCACACCTGAGGGAGAAGTGCGTAGCAGCAGCCGCAAAGCATTTTATCGTAGTGGTCGATGAGCAGAAAGTAGTGAAGAAGCTGGGGGCGCAGGTACCGGTCGAAGTCCTGCCTTTTGCCATCATGCCGGTTATGGCTCAGCTCCGCAGGCTGGGGAGCGAGACGGTGATTCGGGAAGCCGTGAAAAAGGATGGTCCGGTCATAACTGATAATGGCAATTTTGTTGTTGACTGCAAATTTACTGATATCAGCAACCCTGAACAACTCGAAGCAGCCATTGCCGCAATCCCCGGGGTTGTCGGGAGCGGGCTCTTCTGCGGTTTTACTCAAAAGACCACCGTGATTGTCGGCGGGATAAAAAAGTGTACGGTGATTACTTCACCGGATATAGTCGCGTAACTTCTGGACAAGGGCGAGCTGGTTGTTCGCCTCTTTCTTCTTCTCTTTCTCGATGCTGTCCATGATCTCGTGGATCGGTTTTGCAAGCTCGTAGATCTTGACCGGCCGGCCCTTGCTCTCGGCCTTGCTCTCGCGGCTGTTGATCCAGTTCTGGTCAATTAAGTAGCGCATCGCGATACTGACTTCCGGCTGGCGGAGATCGGTTCCGCGCTCGATTGCCCGGGAGGTTGCTTCCGGAGTGTTGGCAAGGAATACCAGTACCTTTGCAACATTCCGTTTTGTTCCAATCTCTATGAGAAGGTTGGCGAATTCCTCTTCCTTCTCAGTGAAATACATAACGTTCTCGGTCCTCATACATCACATCCACAATATTTTCAATTTGCTATATCTTACAATTATGGAGCGGGGGTATATATAGTATCTCGTATCGTTCAGCAATGGGCAATTATTATATATAGTATGATTTTTTTTAAATCATCATTGGTTTAACATTGGAAAATCCAAAAACCGGAATGGGAATATTAGAGGAGTCCCAGACTGCGCAGGTCTGAAACGATCTTGACAACGGCTTTCTTTGCATCATCCGGTACCTTGCCGCCCGTGATGATCAGCTTGCCGGAACCAAAAAGGAGAACTACGACTTTGGGGTTGTCAAGCCGGTAGACGAGACCGGGGAACTGCTCGGGTTCGTATTCGATCTTGTCAAGGTTGAACCCGACCGCAATCTTGTTGAGATT
>CAZMCL010000302.1:0-2671 GCA_964564375.1 uncultured Methanoregula sp.
ATGTCCTCGCCCCGAGCCCCGGCTATCCCGTGTACCGCACGGGCACGCTCTTTGCCGAAGGACGCGTCCACGATATGCCGCTTACCCGGGAGAATAATTTTGTTCCCGTGCTTGCGGATATCCCAAAAGACGTGGCAAAGGCGGCAAAGATCCTGTACATCAACTACCCGAACAACCCGACGGCAGCCATTGCACCGGACGGGTTCTACAAGGAAGTCGTGGACTTTGCCAGCGAGCACGACATCGTAGTGGTCTCGGATAATGCATACTCAGAAATTTCGTACGATGGTTACCGTGCCCCCTCGTTTTTGGAGACGAAGGGCGCCATGGAAGTGGGTATCGAGGTGCACTCGCTCTCAAAGACCTATAACATGACCGGCTGGAGAATCGGCATGGCAGTCGGCAACGCGGAGATCCTTGCCGGGCTCGGCCGGGTCAAGACCAATGTCGATTCGGGGGTCTTCAACGCGGTACAGCATGCGGCCATCACCGCACTCAGCGGCCCGCAGGACTGCGTAAAGGATGCGTGCACCATCTACCAGGAACGCCGCGATGTGCTTGTCAGCGGCCTGAAAGGTCTCGGGTTCGATGTCCCGTCACCGAAAGCAACCTTCTATGTGTGGCTGCCGGTCAATGACTGCATGGCCTTTGCCGGGCGGCTCTTAACCGAAGCAGGTATCGTAGCAACCCCCGGTGTCGGGTTCGGTGCCAGCGGCGAGGGCTACGTGCGGTTTGCGATCACGCGCCCGGTTGCCCGTATCAACGAGGCGATCGAGCGGATGCGGAGGATGGACCTGTGAAACTCGCGAGCCACTTAGCGATAACAAACGGCCACCTGCAGATCAACGGACAGGACTGCGTGGCGCTGGCAGAAAAATACGGCACACCACTGTACGTAACCAGCGAGGACAGGGTAGTGGAACAGTTCACCAGCTACACAAAAGCGCTCGGTGCCCGCTACCCGAAGGTGCAGGTGCTCTTTGCCGCCAAGGCAAACGGCAACCTCGCCCTGATGCGGGCGCTGGCACAGGAAGGTGCCGGGGCAGATGTCTTCTCCCCAGGCGAACTCCACCTTGCTCTTGAAGCGGGAATCGATGCGGAGAAACTCCTCTTCAACGGGAGCTCCAAGACACCCGCTGACCTGAAACTGGCCGTGGAAAAAGGTGTGAAGGTCTCGCTCGATTCCCTTGACGAACTTCACCAGCTCGATGCAGTGGCAGGGGCAGCGGGAAAGAGCGCCAGGGTCTCGTTCCGCGTGAACCCGGCCCTTGAAGTGCCTACCCACCCGAAGATTGCGACCGGGCTTGCCACGAGTAAGTTCGGCATCCCCCACCAGGAGATCCCCGCCGCGTACCGGGAAGCCCTTGCCTGCAAAAACATCCAGCCGGTCGGCATCCACTGCCACATCGGCTCCCAGATCCTCGATGTCGAGCCGTTTGTCCGTGCCGCTGAAGTGATGGTGCGGATCGTAAAAGAGCTGACAGAGATTGGCGTGAAACTCGAGTTCATCGACCTCGGTGGCGGCCTTGGTATACCGTACCACCACGACACAGACCCGAAACCAACCGCAGAGGACTATGCAGCAAAAGTTATCCCGGTCTTCAAGGCAGGTATGGAAGCCTGCGGGATCACCCCGGAACTCTGGGTCGAGCCCGGCCGCTCGCTGGTTGCCGACTCGACCGTCCTTCTTACCCGGGTCAACTCCACGAAGAAGGCCCATAAGCGCTTTGCCAATGTCGATGCCGGGTTCAACCTGCTCATCCGTCCCGCGATGTACGATTCCTACCACGAAATCATTGTGGCGAACAAGGCCAATACCCCGCTGACAACGGAATACACCGTGACCGGGCCAATCTGCGAAACCGGCGATATCCTTGCACCGGACCGGAAGCTCCCGGAACTTGAGGCAGGCGATATCATCGCCGTCCTCGATGCCGGGGCATACGGCTACGCCATGTCATCGCAGTACAATAGTCGACCCAGGTGTCCGGAAGTGCTCATCAAAGGAACGCAGGTCAGCCTCATGCGAAGGGCAGAAACGATCGGCGACCTCACCGCGACCATGGAACGCCCTTCCTGGCAGCAGTAGGCGGAGAGATCTGTGCTCTTCCACTATGCGCTGGTCGATGACCTCATCACAAAAGAGGAGTTTGAACAACGCGTAGATAAAAAAATTGATGATTTTGGGGACCTCGTAGACGAGCCGACTGCCGCCATGATGGTGGTTGGCGAACTTGGACGGGAGCATGTGAAGATCAAGGGGCTCTCTGCCAAATCCAGCCTTTTTTCATTTTTCGGGAAAATTGTTGACAAGACCGAACCCAAGGAGTTTGACCGGGCTGACGGGGAGAAAGGCTGGGTCGCCACCCTTATGCTCGCAGACGAGACCGGGACCACCCGGGTCGTACTCTGGGACGAAAAGGCCGGGGCGGCACTCGATACCGAGATCGGCGAGGTTCTTGAAGTGATCGGCCGCCACCCGCAAAAGACTACCCATGAGATCTATGCCCTTGCCCTCCGGAAGGCCAGCTGCGAGATCTCCACCACAGCGGCAATAACGGGCGGACTCTCTACCGAGCCGGTAGAGCTGGACTGTGTCCTGCTCGCAGTCGAACCCCCCAGAACATTCACCAAACGTGACGGGACGACAGGTGAGATGATCGAGGCGGTC
>CAZMCL010000303.1:0-2661 GCA_964564375.1 uncultured Methanoregula sp.
AAGGGCCTCGCTGAAATACGAATCCTGATATTCCTGTTGTGTCACCAACAGGGTTGATTAGGAATTCTGGGGTATCAGTGTAGTATGTTCGGGCGCCATGTAATAAATTTTTACGTTTTTGTGTTACGCAGCTCTTATGAAGAGACATTGGGCCGAATTACACCGAAAAAGTAATAAAAATTTGTTCGTTGGTTAAGAAAAGGCATATTTTTATAGCATTGAGTATTACGAAACGTGATAGATGTATGAACAATAAGTCTGCATTATCATATCAGTAAGAGGAATTATGATGAATTCAAACGGGAAAACGCGGGATGCAGGAGTTTCACCGGTCGTTGGTGTGATGCTGATGCTCGTGGTTACGATTATTATCGCGGCGGTGGTGAGCGCTTTTGCGGGTAGCTTGGGATCGACCACCAGTAAGGCACCGACAGAAACCATGGAAATCCGCATCTCAAATGACGGGACATGGGGTGGAAGCAACTTTAATGTCAATGTCCTTGCTGTAAGTGATTCTATCCCTACCAGGGATCTAAAGATAGTCACTTCATGGAAGAACTCGACCGGAGGACGCGGGGGCGCAACCGTAACGGCTGCAGGCGATCCGAACACAGTTTATCAATCGGGATCCAAGACATACAACTCGCCTCTCGGTTTCGGCCCGGGCGTTAACGAATGGATTTCCAGCGGCAATTACCCACCGGACCAGTGGTTTGGAAATTACTCGCTTATGGCAGGTACATCGATGCATAACTCTGCCGGAGGATACAACCCCACATATGGAGGATACGGGGTCACCCCGGATACGCGTTATGAATATTCTTCCGGAACCTATATGCTGGGTCCCGGCGACGGCGGTGTCGATGCAATGATGGCGATCCTCGGCTATGACTGGTATACACTAAGGCCCGGAGATATCGTGAACGTGAGGTTCATCCATATCCCGTCCGGCAAGCTGATCTACGATGCAGATGTCACAGTGGAGGGATGAAGAGATGAAACATAATAACACCGATGCTGTCTCGCCCGTTGTTGGCGTGATGCTGATGCTTGTCATCGTGATTATTATCGCGGCCGTTGTTTCGGCATTTGCCGGCGGGCTTTCTGAAACCTCAGAAAAATCACCAACGGTAACAATCCGTGGGACATACAGCCAGGAAAACGGCATGACCCTCGAACACAACGGTGGCGATGCAATCTCAACCATGGACACTGTTGTCATGGTGCGTCCTTCTAAGACATTCGGGAATGCCGAGCACATGGTCTGGTTGGTGAACAAGTCGTCTATCGGCATTGCATCTGGTGATCCTAAAAAGATGTGGCAGCGCCCTGAAGGTTACTCTGGTACCAAGTCTTTTTCCGGAGGGGAGGTAGCATACATTCTGCCACCCTACCAGGAGTATTCGTTCCTCCAGCCCGGTGCGGGCAGTTCCTACCGTTTCAACAGCACTGAAAATGTCGGCAAGACGTTCTGGCTTGAATTCGCAGATGATGCCGGGCGGATCTTCGCACGCACCGAAGTGACAATCACTCCGTAAAGTTAAGGAAAGAGAAAAAACCATTAATTACACCATTTTTTCGATGATTTTTTACAATGGTCTGATCCAATAACACAAAAATAAAAATTAATAACACTTAACGATTAACTATCCTGTTACATGGCTCACCACATCAGAAAGAATATCCTGCCGTTCACTGCCATTGTCGGGCAGGACCAGATGAAACAGGCGCTCATCCTCAACGCCATCAACCAGCGCATCGGCGGAGTTCTTATCCGCGGTGAGAAAGGTACGGCAAAATCGACCGCGGTGCGGGCACTGGCCGAGATCCTTCCCGTTATCGAGATCGTCAAGGGCTGCCCGTTCAACTGCAACCCGGCAAACGAGCAGGAGCTCTGCGACATCTGCAACGAGAAGATCGAAAGTGGTGAGAAGGTCGAGACCCTCAACAAGAAAGTGCAGGTCATCACTTTGCCCCTTGGATCAACCGAGGACAGGGTAATCGGCACCATCGATATCGAGCGGGCGATCAAGGAAGGGATCAAGGCGCTAGAACCTGGCATTCTTGCGGCTGTGAACCGGGGCATCCTCTATATAGATGAAGTGAACCTGCTGGACGACCACGTGGTGGACGTCCTGCTCGACTCGGCAGCCATGGGTGTCAACGTCGTTGAGCGTGAGGGGATCTCCCTCTCCCACCCGGCAAAATTCATCCTGATTGGGACCATGAACCCCGAGGAAGGGGAACTCCGTCCCCAGATGCTCGACCGTTTCGGGCTGCAGGTAACCGTGGAAGGCATAGCCGATGTGGATGACCGGGTCGCAATCGTGCAGGTTGCTGACGAATTCGAGACTGATCCGCAGGCATTCATGCAGAAATACGATGCTGAACAGAAGCGGCTCACAGAGAAGATAGTCACGGCCAAGAAGATCCTTCCCAGGGTGAAGATTTCCGACGAGATTGTCCGGCGGATTGCCCAGACCTGCGTGGACATGGGGGTCATGACCCACCGGGCCGAAATAACCATCGTCCGCACCGCCAAGACCATCGCGGCATTCAACGGGCGCGAGGAGGTCACGGTCGAAGATGTCCGCGAGGCGATGGCGCTCGCGCTCCCGCACCGGATGCGCAAGAAGCCGTTTGAAGATCCCCGCATCGACC
>CAZMCL010000304.1:0-2661 GCA_964564375.1 uncultured Methanoregula sp.
TCGTTGTCGTTGCGGCCGTGTTCTCGTATGTCGTATTAGGCGCAGGGTTCTTCACAACCCAGAAGAGCCAGGAGGTTGTCCACACGGGTATCGCGCAGGCCAGCTCCACGCTGGAGATTGTCGGCAATGTCTATGGAACCGGTAACGATGGACTGATCAACTCAGTTAACTTCACCATTGCACTCGCTCCCGGTGGAACAGCAGTTGACATCGAAAAGACAACGCTGACCTACACGAATGCAAGCGAGTACCAGCAGCTCAGGCAGGAGGCTAATATCCAAGGAACTGTTACTGAGGGTGGCTGGAACGTCATCAAGATCCAGAACGATGCCGGTGGAAACAACTGGCTCCTTGAGAAGGGCGAGCAGTTCGAGATTGGTGCACGCCCTGTCGGTGGCGTCTACAAGAACGATATGTTCAACCTTGAGGTTAAACCTGCAGTGGGCTCACCGCTGGATATCCACCGTACTGCCCCGGCAGCAATCAAGGCAGTAAACATCCTCTACTAACCTTTTTTTCATGATTTACGAAATCTGTTAATAGATTCGCAATATCGTTTAGCACAGTCCAATTCACAGTTTTTTTATTTTAAAAAAGAATAACCCGTCATTATAAACGATTATTCCCCCATACTAATATTTATTAGTCAAAAGGGAAATATAAGCATCTGATACTTTATGGCGGTTAACCAGTCGCAGGTCGATCACATCATCACGGCCGCATCAGAAGATGATCCGGAAGTGAAGCTCCAGAACCTGGAGCGCGAGGTCGATCTCATCAAGACATCCATCAAGAGGCTCCTCATGGACATACGGGAGCGGATGAACGACCTGGAAAATCCATTTACCCTCGCCGCTACCGGAGCGCCCGTTGCTGCTGCACCTCCTGGCCAGGCATATGATAACATTGAAGCGGACATCGACGATGCAAAGAAATCCGCTCTCGAAGCCCGGGAAGCTGCGCTTGATGCCCGGGAATCCCGGATGGATGCGACCAAGGCCAAGATGGAAACGGAAGATAAAAAGGAAATTGTTGAGAAAAAACCTGAACCCCCCGCCCCGCAGCAGGAAGAGAAACGAGCCCTGGATGAGCAGATGCTCATGATGTTAAAATCCCAGATGGCAGTACCCCAGAAAAATGCACTGCCAGCACCACCCAAAGAACCAACAAGTGAAAAACTCCGGCTCCAGAAAGTGTACAAACTGTTCAAATGGACAAACCAGTCCGTGAGAAAATTCGGGCACGACCGGCTTGAGATCATACTCGAATCCTACCGGGCAATGGGCTACATCACCAAAGAATCCACCGATGAGATCCGTGAGATCTCACGGCTGATGCCGGCAAACATTGGTGAGGAGCATGAAGTCGGCCCGGATGAATTCGTTGCCGAGCTCTATGCACTTAACCGGATCCTTGTACCAAACGATACCTCCCTCGACCGTGACATGATCGAGGTCATGATGGAACAGCGAGGGCAGGAACCCGGGAGTGCAGACAGAATTCCTGAAGAGAGCATCGATCTCTCTACACTGTCGCGGAGTGAGAAAAAATCTTCTCAACGAAATAATGAAAAAGATGAAGAGTGGATGAACCTGCCGGACCGGATTTAATCCATGACTGCAGATACCTTCACCACTGCGATGTTTCTGATTACCGCAGTGCTTGCAGCCGGTGTTCTCATCAACGCGGTTTTTCCGGTCGTTTACAGTATGGCAGGAACATTTTCCTCTGCCACCCACGAATCGGATGAGCGGCTTCGGACGGATTTCAAGATCATCACCACCCTTGCTGTCTACAACAGCGGAACCGAGATCGATCCCGGCGTTGCAACGGTATGGATGAAGAACATCGGGACCTACCGGCCACCGCTCGCAGAAATTGAAAGCTCTGATGTTTTTTGCGGAGCGGTGGGGGATTTCGACCGGCTGACCTATGATGATGTGAGCCCGGGTGACGGGAACTGGTATGCGGAATTTACCCCCGGCCAGTATGACCTGAACAGCAACGGGTACTGGGATACCGGAGAGACCGTAAAAATTGTTGCAAAAACCTCGACCATTCCCACGACCGGAAATCTTGTCTATTTCCAGTTCATCCTCCCTAACGGAGTCTGGCGTTCAACAGAATTCACGGTGAGATGATACCCCATGGCAGTTGCTGAGATTATCGGGGCAGCAATCGGAGTTCTCATGCTTGTGGTTGTTGCATATATCCTTGTGGGGGGGACCCTGACCGCGGCCGAGACCGTAGCCAATGCCCAAAAAGATCTCACTGCCATGAACGAGGTGCGGCTCCATACAGACTTAACCCTGAATAAAAGTGAGATCTCGGTTAAAGGATCCGGCCTGAATTTCAGCGTAACCAACACCGGCAATGAGGTCATCTCTGACTTCAATCATGTCGATGTCTATACTTATGATAATGTCAATCCCGGGTACGAGCATTACATCTATGATGACCAGGATACCCGGGCAGCCGGAACATGGGCCATTTTAAGGATCGACAATGATTATATGCACCCTAACCAGATAGACCCCGGGGAAAGAGCATGGATCATGGCAGTATTCTCCGGATCCACTCCGGTCTGGGTGCAGATATCCACAAGTAACGGGGTTAATGCCCAAACCACATTTTCCTTATAGTGGAGTGAAACATGGCAAA
>CAZMCL010000305.1:0-2639 GCA_964564375.1 uncultured Methanoregula sp.
TTCTATGAAGCAGGTCCGGGTTTCGATTGATGCGCTGCCGGAAATTGTCGGGGCGCTGGTTGAGGGAACGAAGGTGTTTGCGTCGTTAGAAGTATGATGTATCTAATAAAGATCCAATTTATTAGGATACTATCTTTTATCACTCCGAAATTGATTCAACTTCGGCGTCTAGAAAAAATTGAGAATCGTGCAAAAGCAATTGCAGATAAAAAGAATATCCCCTTTTTAATTAGATGCCGTATTCTTGAAGAACATCAAAAAAAACCAGATTCTTTTACTTCAATCGGCTTTTCATTTCAATATGAACAGATGAGCGAAGGGAAATATACCATTTACATATATCGCCAAAGTGGTATGGCGTCTGAACTTGAATTATTAAAAACAATTTTTCATGAATATGGTCATTTCATCGATTACTGCACATCAGTACAAACAAAAAAGCCCCTTAAATACTTATATTATTGTAATAAATTTCCAGGAAACTGGTTTGGTAAATATGATGAAGATTTTGCCGAATTATTTTCTTGGTATATGCTCGATCTAATTCAATTAGATAATGATACGTTCAAAATGATGGATGCGATAGTAGGTGAAGGATTAGAAAATTTATCAGATGGGGCGATGAAAAGGGCCATTGATTTGAGGTCAATTTAAAGGTAATTGATACGATCGTTTTTCATTTATCAGACAATGGCCAATCCCCCCCTGCCCTCATTACGATGCCTGCCGCCGCCCCGAAGGGCGCCCCGCGGCGGCCTCAATACACTATCACTTTCGCGGGCACGGTAATTGCCCAGCGAGGGGGCGACGAGCCCCCCGAGCGACCCCCGTAGGGGGTGGGAAGGCTCGCAATTATCGGTATTTTTCCGGATTGAAAATATCTTCAATACGCAAACAATATAGCGAACAAAATAAAATCATTTTTAATGGTCTCGCCCTCACATCTCATTTTTGTACTTCTCCTGATATCGGGTCTTTTATTTGCCGGTTGTACATCACCTCAATCTCCAGATGATACTTCAATACCAGATATCACCCTGCCCCTGTCTCAGACTAGTATGTCGCTATCTGCAGTTCCGGCTGCAACCAATTCAACAGTTCCTGTTTCAGATACTTGGGGGGCCCGAACATTGCCGCAGAACACATCAGTATCGCTTCAGTTTACGGATAATGCATCATACGAAGTCTCTCTTGGAAATGCAATACTCAGACAAAATGGAACTCTCGGTTCTGTGCCATCATACATTGTTGAAGTAAATATAACTGCAAAAAATACGGGTGCCGTTCCAATCGAAGTGATTTTTCTAGGAGTAGACTTTAAGGACTCTTCCGGTGATGGGTGTTCATCGACAATTCGTTCGTGGTGCGGGGTTCATGACTGGTTCCGGATTGATCCCGGCATATCAGATACCATGACTGTAAATATTCCCTTTGTCTCGTCGAAAGAATTCGAATATCTTTCTTCGCAAAAGTTCATTCTTGTAGGAATAATTAACGCTGAAACAGAGACTTTCAGCACATGGAACAACCGTAATTCCTGGCAGATTAATCTGAATAATTCCATATAACTGAAGAATTACAAAAATCCCGATATTCTCCTTTGTCGAATGGAAAATAACTAAGCCATCGAACTTTCACCCCGCCCCCATCCCCTTATTATCCCCCGCAACCAAACCTCTCACCAATTATATGGATTACATCAGCCACCCCATGGTCAAACCGGAAACCATCGAGAAGCGGGAGTACCAGCTCTCGATTGCGATGAAGGCGCTGGATGGCAACACGATGGTCATCCTGCCTACCGGCCTTGGCAAGACCGCGGTCGCCCTCCTCGTAGCTGCATCCCGGCTCTACAACGAAGGCGGCAAGGTGCTGATGCTTGCCCCCACAAAACCGCTCGTGGAGCAGCACCTCCGGTATTTCGAGCGGTACCTGAACATAAAACCTGCGGGCGAATCGATTGCACCCCCGTTCGTGATGTTCACGGGCGATGCCCCTCCTTCGGAAAGGACCGCTGAATGGGAGCGTGCGACCGTAATCCTTGCGACACCGCAGGTCATCAAGAACGATGTCATTGCCGGGCGATACACTCTCGCGGATGTTACGCTCCTCGTGGTCGATGAATGCCATCGGGCGGTCGGGAACTACGCCTACGTCTTCCTTGCGCAGCGCTACCTTGCATCTGCTGACAAACCGCTCCTGCTTGCCATGACCGCATCCCCGGGCGGGGCGCAGGAAAAGGTGCAGGATGTCTGTTCCAATCTCGGGATCGAGCATGTCGAGACCCGTACGGAGAATGATCCCGATGTGAGCCCTTACGTCTTTGAGCGCGAGCTCGAGTATATCGATATCTCGCTCCCGCCGGACCTGAAGTCCGCGATTGCGGTCATCAACGGGCTCATCGAGGACCGGCTCGCACTTCTTGCCTCGCTCCATTTTACGGTGCCGAAACGCGACAAGCTCACGATGAAGGCGCTCAATGCCATCAACGCCCAGATCCAGCAGCGGATCGCAAACCGCGATCCCACCGGCTACTCAGCAGCCTCGGTCTATGCCGAGTGCATGAAACTGAAGCACGCGGTCACCCTCTCCGAATCGCAGGGCAGTGAGGTGCTCAAGGGTTACCTTGCCAAACTCAT
>CAZMCL010000306.1:0-2638 GCA_964564375.1 uncultured Methanoregula sp.
CCGCTGATGCACTTCACGCCCCCGAGCCACGGGAGTTCCGGCAGCGGAGGGTTCGGCGGCGGGGGCTTTGGCGGCGGCGGCGGATTCGGCGGCGGCGGTGCAGGGGGACGGTAATCCTCACCACCTTCTTTCAATGCCATTTAAGATATAAACCCGCACAAACCATATGAATACCAAAAAAGGAATCTGATCTTATGCAATATTCGGAAGGGCAGCTGGGCAGGGTCTTTGTCGTGCGGATTGACGATGGCGAGGATATGATCTCCTCCCTCCGCACCTTCATTGCCGAAAAAGAGATCCAGGCCGGCTCGATCCTGTTCCTTGGGGCCCTGATGAGCGGGAGGATGGTCACCGGGCCTGAAGAGCCGGTCATCCCCCCGGTCCCGCATTTTGTCATGTTCGAAGGCGGCTGGGAAGTCTTCGGGGTCGGCACCATCTATCCCGGCGAGGGCGGCCCCCATATCCATTATCATGCCTCGGTCGGGCGCTCAGGCCATGCCCTGACCGGATGTCTCAGGGAGAACGCGACCACCTACCTTATTGTCGAGGCAGTTATCCACGAGTACGTCGGTCTCACGGCCCGGCGTGAATTCGATGAGAAGATGCAGGTCCACCTCCCGGTGTTTGGTGAAAAGGATGAGGGAGCCCAGAAGACCCTTGAAGAGATTGACCCAAAGCAGGATATGCCCCCCGCAGAAAACGGGGATGAGGAGCCTGAAAGCGAGCTCCCGGGCGGACTTGCCGAGATCATCCGGGACCTTACCCGGCGCCCACCGGCATGACTCTCCCCCGCCCGAACCTGAAAATCCCCACTCCCGCGTTTTTCCCATGATTCCCCAGCCGCGTTTTCTCCCATTATCTGCAAAGGAAGGGAAGCAACTGGGTATCGACCAGTTCGACATTATCCTAGTGACCGGGGATGCATATGTCGACCACCCCTCGTTTGGCACAGCACTCATCGGCAGGATCCTCTGGGATGCCGGTTTCACGGTCGGGATCATTGCCCAGCCGGACTGGAAATCCAGAACGGATTTCATGGCGCTTGGCGCCCCCCGGCTCTTCTTTGGGATCTCGTCCGGGAATGTCGATTCGATGGTGAACAACTTCACCCCAAACCTGAAGCGACGGAATGACGATGTCTACTCCCCCGGCAGGATCCCCCGGCGACCGGACCGGGCAACAATTGTGTACACCAACCGGGTCCACGAGGTCTTCCCGAAAATCCCCATCGTCATCGGCGGCATCGAGGCCAGTCTCCGGCGGTTTGCCCACTATGATTACTGGCAGGACAGGGTGCGGCAGGCGATCCTTGCCGATGCCCCGGCCGATCTGCTGGCGTTCGGCATGGCAGAACTGCAGATCGTGGAGATCGCAAGGCGTCTGGATGCGGGAGAACCTGTCAGCACAATCCGGGACATCCCCGGCACTTCATACCGGATGGATCTTGCCGAATGGCGGAGCAGGGAGAAGGAGGGTATCGTTGAGCTCCCATCTTTTTCCGATGTATCCACTGACAAGACCGCATACGCCAGGGCATTTACCCTGCACTACCACGAGCAGGATCCGGTGTCCGGTAAACCGGTTGCCCAGCCGCATCCCAAGACCGTTGTTATCCAGAATCCCCCGGCCCTCCCGCTGACAATGGAGGAACTGGATCATGTCTATGAGCTCCCATACAGCCGGCTCGCCCATCCCTCGTACCGTGAACCGGTTCCAGCTCTCGAACCCGTCCAGTTCTCGGTCACCAGTCACCGGGGCTGTTTTGGCGCCTGCTCGTTCTGCGCCCTGACCCACCACCAGGGACGGATCATCCAGAGCCGGAGCATTGCCTCGATTGTCCGCGAGGTGACCCGGATGACGAAGATGAAGGCCTTCCGGGGCGTTGTCCATGATGTAGGTGGGCCTACGGCGAACATGTATGGCATGAGATGCTCCCGCTGGGAAACGGCCGGCACCTGCCGCGATAAACAGTGCAGCCCCGCGTGCCCGACGCTGGATACCAGCCACCGGCAGCAGTGCGAGCTGCTGGCAGCCCTTCGGGCCATCCCCAGCGTGAAGAGAGTCTTCATCGGGTCCGGGATCCGCTTCGATCTCGTATTGGCCGACAACAGCGATTATCTCCGGCAGATCTGCGAGTACCATGTCTCCGGTCATCTCAAGGTGGCCCCGGAACATATTGCCCGGAATGTCACAAAGATCATGAACAAGCCCGGCAGGGAAACCTTCGACCGGTTCCGGAAGAAATTTTTGGCCTTACAGGAGGGAAAGGAGCGCAAGCAGTATCTCCTCCCGTATTTTATGTCCGGTCACCCGGGCTGCACCGTACCCGACATGGTGGAGCTCGCTGAGTATATCCGCTCCAACCAGCTCTATACCGAGCAGGTCCAGGACTTCACTCCGACACCGATGAGCGTTTCGACCTGCATGTATTATACCGGTCTCAACCCGTTCACCCTCCGGCCGGTCCATGTCCCCCGCGACCACGAGAAACGGATCCAGCGGGCATTGATGCAGTACCGCGATCCGAAGAACCGGGAACTGGTGGCGGAAGGTTATCGTATTGCCGGAAAAACCCCGGCGGCCAGTCAGGGTGGCGGGCACCCTGCACCGGAGAAAAAGACTCTGCAACCCTCACGCC
>CAZMCL010000307.1:0-2631 GCA_964564375.1 uncultured Methanoregula sp.
TTGACCCGGACCACTATCCGGGACAGGGCCATGAACAGGGCAGCCGGAATACCTTTACCTGAAACATCCGCGATCATGACTCCGAGCTGGCCTTTCCCGAGCGGGACCACTTCAAGGGGTATGACATCGAAAAAGTCGCCGCCAACTTCTTTTGCCATCACGCTCTTTGCGGCGATGTCGTACCCTTCGATCTGGGCAATGGTGTCGGGGAGGAAACTCTGCTGGATCTCGGCGGCGATGGCAAGCTCGGTATCTTTCCGTTCCATCTCGCGCAGCAGGGTATCGCGTTCGGCCTGCATCTTCCGCTCATTCTGGACATTCTCGACCATGAAGGCAAAGACGAACATGCCTGCGGCATTGGCAAGGATAATCGGGATTGCAACATTGGTCACGACCTCCAGCGCTTTTGCAAATGGCTGGCACATGACCAGTGCGAGCAGAAGGTGGAAGACTTCCATAAGGATCGCAAATATCACCGCTATAGTGATGCCGGCGAATTTACGGCCGCGGAGAAGCCAGATGAGCCCCCCGAAGACCCCGGCCAATACTGTTGCAAGCGAGCAGGAACAGACCGTGAACCCGCCAAGGGTAAGACGGTGCGCTGCGCCAATAAGGCCTGCTCCGAGACCTACCCAGGGGCCGCCAAGAAGACCGGCGAGCATCGGCCCGAGGTCGCGGACATTCACAATCGCTCCCAGAAATTCAACCCCGCTGAGGGTGCCGTAAATGGAGAGGGCACCAAAAAGCAGGATGAGGACGATCTGGGTCTTTAAGGTAGGATGGCCATCGAGGATTTCTAAAAAAATCCGGCTCCTTGTGAGGAGGTATGCGACCACGATGATGACGCAGATAATCTGCAGGAGGACAATGAGTGAGGAAAGAATCGAGAAGTCCATGGTCTTGTATCCGTTCCTATAGGATTTGCACACGTTCACTCATAAAGGGTCATGTTGAATGGTTATTTCACAAGATTTCCCCGTAAGGGTGATCCTGGTAAAATTACTCTGGAGAATTCTCACTTGCCACGATGGGGGTAAAATGCCCCCATACCCTTATGGGATATCTGATGCCGCCCCGCAGGGCGCCTGTGCGGCGGCCGCTATTACCAGATTATCCCAAATTGATCAGGATTTTCTGTATTAAGGGACAGATAATATGTAGTTATCCTGATTAGGGGTGCACCAGCGGTGGGGGCGAAGCCCCAAAGAGCGTCAACATTTCCTTCGATTATTTCTCCAGAACAAATAATATTTTCCAGGATCTTATCGCAAAAAAGGGATTACAAAGACAGGTTATGGATGCTCATTTTTGTCAGGTCCCGGAACCCGGGTGCAGGTTTGTTAAACTGGTTTTTTTGCACCCACCTGTTTTGTCTGGAATTTAGGGCGGACCTTCTCGGAAAAGTATTTTCCAATCTCTCCTGAGTGCATGAGATCCGCGTAGACTTTTGGAGGAACACCGAGAAACTGGTACACAAGTCCTGAGGAAAATTCTATCTCGAGGATCTTTTTGCTCTCATCATATCCCACAGAATGCAGAATCCGGGATTTAACGGATAATCGTTCCACGTTTATCACCACACTCTAACACGTGCGCTGAATGGTTAAGGATTTTTATAATATGGTTCGAACCGCTGGCATCCCACTCCCTTTGGTGTCTCCCCGGGGTGCCCTCCTTATGTAAGCCTGGTACCGGTACACCCCCGCAGGACCACAAAAAAGCCTGCCAAATGAGAGATAGGATTATCTTTTAAAAATACCGACATTAATGAAGAAAAATCCGGCATGGCTATACCGGTGGGGGAATACAATGGATATCACAACCGCTGACCGCGAGGGTAATACGGTCCTGTCTGTTCATGGCAGGGTCGACACATCAACAGCACCGGAGCTAGAACAGGCAATCAATAAACAGATCGGGGATGGCAACCGGAAGATCCTGCTGGATTTCTCCGGTGTCAACTATATCAGCAGCGGCGGTCTCCGGGTACTGCTTGCAACTGCCAAGAAACTGAAGAACCCCGGTGACAAATTCGGGTTATGCTGTCTCGCCCCCGAGGTCCTGAAGATCCTCAAACTCACCGGGTTCACCTCAATCTTCTCAATCTATCCATCCGAGGGAGAGGCGCTTGCCGGCTGGTAACTTCCAGCCAGTTTCCCTTGCGTGGCAACCCGTCCCGGGAGCACCGGATGCGCTCCTCTATCCGCTGATCCGGAAGATCGACACGACGTCGTCCAATTCATATCTCATCGCAACAGCCGATGTCCTCATCCTCATCGATCCCGGCGGCCTGCCGGAGCAGGTTGAATCCCTCGCGCAGGTCATCAGGGAGTGCCGCGATAAAAAGGAGCGGCCAGTCTTTGTCTTCTTAACGCACGCCCATGTCGATCATTTCCTTGGTGTCCAGTCCGTCCCGGCTTTTGCCTATCACCATGCCGTGGTCTTTGCCGTGCAGGAGGCCGGGGCCGATGCCCTTGGACGGGGAGATGGCGGGATCACGCAGGCAGATCTCTTACACCAGAAAATATCGCCGATGACCATCGCGCTCCCCCTCCTCACCCGCGACCGTGCAAAGATGCCGGGGGTTGCCGGCATGCTCGCGTTTTCAGACGGGGCCGAGATCACCATCAC
>CAZMCL010000308.1:0-2623 GCA_964564375.1 uncultured Methanoregula sp.
CCGTCCATCCAATCCTGGTGCTGGAAAAGCGCGATCACACGGCGCATGCCGGTATCAGCAACCTCCACACCATCGGCTGCATGCTGCCTTACACCGGCCTCCACCACCTCCTCTTCTCCCACCTGAAACACCCGCTCCTGATCATGACGAGCGCCAACATGCCCGGCTACCCGATGATCACCGACATCGACCATGCGATGGCAAAACTCCACAACAACGTGGACTTCTTCCTCTCCCATGACCGCCCGATTGTCAACCGGTGCGATGACTCAGTGATGCGGGACGGACAGATCATCCGCCTTTCCCGGGGGATCGCCCCGAAACGGACAGCAATAACGCTTGGGGACCGCTGCATCCTCGCAGTAGGCCCCGAGCTGAACGCGAATGCGACCATATACAAAAACGGGTTTGCGGTCACCTCTCCCCATGTAGGCAATGTCCGCAACCCGGCAACGCTCGAGTACCTTGAGGAGACCATCCTGAACCTCCGGCGGGTCCTTGGCGCGAATTTCGATGTCGTTGCCCATGACCTTCACCCCCAGTTCCTCTCCACCCGGTTCGCCCGCGAGATCGCATCCAACCACGGGCTTGAACTCATCCCTGTCCAGCACCACCGGGCCCACATCGCAGCGGCGACCCGTGAGCCCTGCATCGGGATCGCTATTGACGGCGTAGGCTACGGGGACGACGGCACGATATGGGGTTCGGAGATCTTCAGCGGCCAGCTGCCGGACCTGCGCCGGGTTGCCCACCTTGAACCCGTTGCCATGCCCGGTGGCGACCTCGCCACCCGGTTCCCCGAGCGGATGCTCTATGGCGTGCTGCCGGACGAGCGTGTCATATCGCTCCTTGCTGCACGGGGCTGGGGCGATGTGGAGCTCCGTCTGCTCGGACAGCAGGTGAAACGGGGCTTTAATGTCTCAGAGACCTCGAGTACCGGCCGACTCCTCGACGCGGCATCGGCACTTCTTGGGATCTGCCGTGAGCGGACGTACGATGGCGAGCCCGCGATGAAACTCGAATCCGCCGCTGCCGCCGGGACGGCCGAGACCTGGGAACTCACGATAAGCCGGGACGGGGAGTGCGAGATGCTCTCCGGCCGGGCTTTGGTGGAGACAGCCTTTGACCGCATGGATGAGGCAGGTGCCGGCGACCGACAGGCAACCTGTGACATCGCCGCCTCATTCCAGTTCAACCTTGCCCGCGGGATCGCCCGGATGGCCATCGGTGCAGCAGAGCGAGACGGGCACAAAAAGATCGCGCTCTCCGGTGGGGTTGCCTACAACCATGCCATTCGTGAAACAATCCGACGGGAAATTATCGCCCGGGGGTTCCAGTGCATAATCAACAATGACTACCCGCTCGGTGACGGTTGTGTCTCGTATGGCCAGTGCGTGTATGCGGGCAGCGTCCTGCAGCGCAGGCCCTGATACCGGCACGTTCGCGCACTTTATCTGTCCTGAAAAGAAAAAGGGTAATCAATAGTGATGGACACCTCAGATCAGCCTCCGGATCAGGATAAAAAACTCAAAAACCTGGAGCTGGAACTCAACGATCTCCGTCAGGGCCTGACCGTGGTGACGGACTACTACAAGGACTTGGAGAAGGTCTCCCGGCAGCAGGACGCAGTGGAGGCAGTTGATAATGAGATTTCCCGCCAGCTGGTGGACGACGAGCGGGAGTTTGAGGGCATCTGGCGGTTCCACGAAGAGATGCTCATCGGGGACCCGGAATCCCGGATCACGTTCCAGCACATGTACGATGCCTTTGTTAACTTCTGTAAAAGGAACGGGAGAATACCGGTGGACCAGGAGGCATTCGAGTTCGTCTTTGCGCGGATGGAGAACCCGGCCCCGGAGATGGACCGCGGCGAGTGGATCGGGTTCCACCTCCTCACGGACGTGGTCTGATCCCAGGATCCCCCGGATCTCTTTTTATGAAACACGTCAGGATCACCAGCGAGTCGGATATCCCGCTCATGGGCTCGCTCTATTTTGGCATCATCGACCGGGGCACGAGCCTTTTGCAGGTCCGGCCCAGCTGCGGCTGTAACATCAACTGCCCGTTCTGCTCGGTGGATGCCGGGCCGCAGTCAAAGACCCGGGCCACGAGCTACGAGGTCGAGATGGAATACCTCGCAGAAGCGGTCCGGGAGATCGCGGGGTTCAAGGGGCCGGGCGTGGAGTGCCACATCGATTCGCCCGGCGAGCCGATGATGTACTCCCGGTTTACCGATCTGGTCGCAGCCCTCCGGGAGATCGCGGAGGTGAAGACCATCTCCGTACAGACCAACGGCACGCTCCTCAACCCGGAAAAGATTACTGCGCTGGAATCCGCCGGCCTTGACCGGATCAACCTCTCGCTCCATGCCCTTGACCCTGAACTTGCCCGGACATTGGCGGGCGTGGACTGGTTCGACGTGACAAAGATAACCGATGCGGCCCGTGCCGTGGCGCAGAGCAACATCGACCTCCTCATTGCCCCGGTTTATCTCCCGGGGATCAATGATGACGAGATCCCAAAACTCATCCGGTTTGCAAAGGCGATTGGGGCAGGAAAACGGTTTCCGCCGCTCGGGATCCAGAAGTTCGAGCACTACCGCTATGGCCGGTCGCCAAAAGGA
>CAZMCL010000309.1:0-2593 GCA_964564375.1 uncultured Methanoregula sp.
GACACCAGCTACGTCTTCCACCACTGCCCGACCACGGACAGTTACGGGGATTACACCACGACCTTCATCGACCAGGTGGTCCGGCCTGCAGTCAACAAGAAGCTCGGCGCCTCTGATGACCGCCCGTTCCGGCTCGCCCTGATCTACCAGGATACCGCGTTCGGCAAGGGTGTGCAGACTGCGGTGATTGATACGATCGAGAAGAACAACCTCAACATCGTGCTCGTCTCCCAGCAGGGATACCGGATGGGAGAGAGTGATTTCAGGACACCGCTGACCGCAATCAAGGCGGAAAATCCTGATGCTGTTTACCTTGGGGCATTCCCGAACGAAGGTGCACCAATCATCACGCAGGCACGCAGGGATATCGGGCTGGACACCATCTTCTTAAATGTCGAGAACAATGACAACGCCCAGTTCTACAAGGACCTCGGGCAGTACGGGGAAGGCGCCATCATCGAGAGCAGGTTCTCGCCCTACACGGCACCCGAGGGAACACTTGCCGTTGCACAGGAAAAATTCAAGAACAGTTATTTCGCAAAATGGGGCATGTACCCTGACATGATGGGTGCATCCACGTACGAAGGGATCTACATCGCTGCTGAGGCGATCGGAGACGCAGGGACAACGGATAAAGCAACCGTTCACCAGGCACTCGTCGATATGGACATGCCAGAGATTATCGAGGCCATGAGAGATGGGAAGATCTCGTTTACCAGCGACTACCGGGAGTCCCGGTTCGATCTCTGGATGGAGCAGCTTGCCTATGACCAGAGTGTTGGCGAATGCCGACCGGAGATTGTCTGGCCTGACAACCTGAAAGTGACCGAATTTACCCTGCCGTCATGGTACAAACCCGGCAGCGCGTAAAGTCCAAATCCCTTCACGTTCTTTTTAGTGTAATGCACAAGAGTTGATTGAACCATGGTTGACATCGGGATCCTTCTGCAGATACTGTTCTGGGGAATATATGCGGGATGCATTTACATCCTGCTCGCAACCGGTCTCAACCTTATCTTCGGTGTTATGAAGATCGTGAACTTTGCCCACGGCGAGTTTCTGATGATCGGGGCATATATTACGGCAACGATCTTCCTGATTTCGGGGATCAATCCCTATGTCATCATCCTCTTCTCGATGCTTGCGCTTATCGGTATCGGGGCTGTTGTCGAGCGGCTCTGTTTCCGGCCCATTCTCGGGACCAGCAAGCTCAACGAGATCTTCCTCTCTATCGGGCTCATCTATATCTTCCAGAACGGGGCTGCCATGGTCTGGGGCGACGAATGGCAGAGTGTCAAGAGCCCGTACGAGGGAATCGCCGTCCCGCTCGGCCCGCTCAACCTGCCGCTGGACTATATCATCATCATGGTCGTGACAGCCACGATCCTGGCCGCCCTGTTCTTATTTTTGCAAAAGACCCGGATCGGGCGCGAAATGCGGGCGACGAGCCAGAACCGGAAGGGCGCGATGCTGGTCGGCATAAATGTCGAGCGGATGGATATTCTGAGTTTTGGGATCGGGTGCGCCCTTGCCGCAGCAGCCGGCACACTCTGGGTGGTGAGCGGGCAGGTCTTCAACCCGTACATGGGCTCGATTCCGGCCGTGAAGGCGTTTGCCATCATCATACTTGGCGGGCTTGGCAGCATCCCCGGGGCAATCATCGGGGGCCTGCTCTATGGCATCGCGGAGAACGGCGCCGCATATTTCCTTGGGGGTGTCTGGAAGGATGCAATATCCTTCATCATCTTAATCATCGTTCTTATCTTCCGGCCTACGGGACTGTTCGGGGAATCCGGGGAGTAACTACGCATGAACATTACGCGCGATCAGTGGACACAGGGCGGGATCATTCTTACCGTGGCATTTTCCGTGATAGCACCGTTCCTGTCCGACAACCTGTTCCTGCTCAACCTTCTTTCCATCATGCTGATCTTCATCATCTTTTCATCGGCATGGAACCTGCTCGCCTATTCCGGGCAGGGATCGCTCGGGCATGCTGCGTTCTTCGGGATCGGTGCCTATGCCTCCACTCTGATCGCGAGCGGGCTTGGGATCACTCCTTACATCACGATATTTCTTGGCGCAGCCGTGGCTGCCTTCGTAGGAGTCCTCATCGGCCTCACCTGCGTGCGGCTGAAAGAATGGTTCCTTGCCATGGTAACCTTCGGGTTTGCGATCATCGTCCAGACTTTGACGGTCAGCATCCTCGCACCAATAACAGGCGGCTGGGACGGGATATCCTCGCCCCGCCTCTTAAGCCCGTCGATTCCGGGATACCAGCTCATCGAGTACTACTCAATCCTGCTCATCACGATTGGAACGATCATTGCGATCTGGTACATCATGCGGTCGCGCCTTGGCCTTGCGTTCTCGGCAATCCGGGAGAACGAACTGGAAGCCCGTGCTTCCGGCATCAACCCGGTACGGTACCGGCTGGTAGCGTTTGCCCTGAGTGCCTATATAGCCGGTATCGCCGGTGCGCTCCAGATCCATCATATCGGGTATATTACACCCGAGATCTACAGTGTCGATCTCTCGTTCTGGCCGGTCACCTACGTCATCTTTGGCGGTCTCGGAACCATTGCCGGACCCA
>CAZMCL010000310.1:0-2569 GCA_964564375.1 uncultured Methanoregula sp.
GCCGGAACTTCCGGCACCTTTTTTCTTTTTCACCCAATTATTATCAGATGTATGAGGATTGGAATATGACAAATATTGGCAAGGAATTCATCAAAGGAACGCAATACCCGGATTATTCCACGGTGGACCTTGTCCTCCGTGTCCCGGAACCCCCGCAGGAACTCCCCGTGAAGGAGGGGCAGGCCATAATCAAACTCCCCAGCCCGAAAAAGTTCAAGGTCACGGACGTGACGGTCAGAAACGCCATCGAGGGGTGGGAACCCGTCGGGTTCTTCGCCCGCTCAAAAATCGATCTTAAGGATCTCTCATACCTGCTCTGGTGCACACAGGGATTCAAAAAGATCGTGGCAGAGACCGTCCAGCTCAAAAACGTGCCGTCAAGTGGTTCCCGCTACCCACTGGAGACCTACTTTGTGGCAAACGATGTCGAGGGACTCGAAACAGGCCTGTACCGGTACCTTCCAAAGTCGCACAGTATCGTGGCAGAAAGGATCGATTCCGACCTGATACTGGAGATGAGCACGGCAAGCATGAACTTCAGGATCATGACCCGGGCGGCCGTCACCTTCCTCTGGGTGGCAGTCCCGTACCGCTCGGTCTGGGCACTGGGGAACCGGGGTTACCGGAGCGTTCTCATCGAAGCCGGGCACACCTGCCAGAACCTCATCATGGCAGCAGCAAACCTTGGATACACGGTCTTCCCTACGGATATGTTTCATGACGAACTGGTGACCAAACTCGCAGAACTGGATCCGGAGACCCAGTATCCGGTCTACCTTGCAGCAGTGGGAACTGAGGAAGAGCGCGTGACCCTGGCCTGACAAGTCTGGTTCTTCTAACCTGTTTTTGCGTACTTTACAGATACCAAACGAATCGTTTATTGAGGAATACATTAATAAATTATTTCCAGTTGATTTAAACCCATAGTTAGTTTTTTTTCAATATGGACGAAACATGGATAACCGGATTATGAACAAACGCTCGGTACGGATGACCGGATCATGGTGAAACGCTACCTAGTACTCCGATCTTTTGATGAGGCCCTCGCGCAGCTCACCACATCATTTGCAGCCCCGAACAGGATCGAGCAGGTTCCTGTAATGGAGGCAGCAGGCCGGATTGTGGCAGAACCGGTCTATGCAAAATATTCCGTGCCAGAAGTGAACCTTGCTGCCATGGACGGGATAGCAGTCAGGAGCAGGGACACCATCAGTGCTGGTGATCGAAACCCGGTAACCATTGAGCACTTCGCCCGCGTCAACACCGGCAATATCGTCCCCCCGGAGTTTGACGCTGTCGTTATGATTGAGGATGTCTGGGAGGCGGGAAGCAACTTCCAGATCCGAAGATCTGCAACTCCCCGACAGCATATCCGCCCGGCCGGGGAGGATATTCGCAAACACCAGCTCGTGCTCCCAAAAGGCCACCTGATCCGGCCGTTCGACATTGGTGCACTCGCCACCTACGGGATCACGACTGTCGAAATGCGGGCGGTCAATATCGGGATCATTCCCACGGGGAGCGAACTGGTGCCGCTCGGAGTCAGGCCGGCACCGGGGCAGGTTGTGGAGAGCAACACGATCATGGCGCAGGTCTTCCTTTCAGAGACCGGGGCACACTGTACCCGCTATCCCATCGCACCGGACGACCCCGATCTCATCCGCGAAGCCCTGCGGACCGCAGTAAGGGAGAACGATTTTGTCCTCATCTCTGCAGGCTCTTCTGCCGGGACCCGTGATTTCACGGAAAGTGTCATCAGGTCAATCGGAAAACTCCTCTTCCATGGGGTGGCGGTCAAACCCGGTAAGCCGGTAATGCTTGGGAACGTAGAGGGGAAGCCGGTTCTCGGGCTGCCGGGCTACCCTCTTGCTGCCCAGACCGCACTCAGGGAATTTGCCCTACCCCTGCTGGAATCCTGGGGTTTTCCCCCTGCACCGAAATTTCCGGTCAGAATCCACCTTACGCAGCCGATCGTCTCTGACCTTGGATTTGACGAGTTCGTGCCCATCTTTGTCGGCCGCATCGGTTCCACACGATATGGGACCCCACACAGGAAAGGTGCCGGAGTCCAGATGGCAACCATCAAGGCCAACGGGTACACCCACATTCCGGCACCAGTGGAGGGTTATGAAGCTGGTACCGAACTCGAAGTCCTCCTCACCACAGATCCGGGGAGTATCGAGCGCACGCTCATCCTGACCGGTTCACTGGATCCGGCCCTTGAAGAGTTTGCGCACCTCGCGCATGACAAGGGATTGTTCCTCCATGCAACAAACCCTGGCAATGTTTCCGGGCTCCTGTCGCTTAAAAGCAACACCTGCCATGCAGCGCCGCTCATCCTTCCTTCACGCTCCCTGCTGACTTCATACCAACCCCTCATTACATATGGAGAAGGGCTCGACCTCGTTTTTATCCATATCGCGACCATGGAACTCGGTATTGCATCCCGTGACGGGCAGGGGATCGGTGATCTCACGCACGCCAGGTTCATCAATACAAAGCAGGGGACACCGTCCCGGTCAGTCCTTGATGCGCTACTGACAGGAGAAGGTATCGACCCAGAACAGGT
>CAZMCL010000311.1:0-2563 GCA_964564375.1 uncultured Methanoregula sp.
GTGTTCATGGCAGATTACGAGCGGGCCGGTGGCGACCCGGCGCGGATGGACCTTGTCGCTACACGGGAGAAGATTGGCGGGTCCCTTGACCTGTACATCATCAACGAATCGGGCGTGATCGAATATACCACGTTTGCGCCGGACCGCGGGCTTGACTTTAAGACCGTCCCCTACTTCTACGAATATCTCACGACAATACGGCAGTCGGAGGGTTACTTCTCGGACCGGGTGGTGGAAGAACTCACTACCGGCCAGTTCCGCAAGTATGCCTATATGCCCACTCCGGATCACCGCTATATTCTCGAGATCGGCCTCACCGGCTCCCTGTACCAGGATCCGCACTTGTTTGTGGCATACCATAAGAACATCGACCAGATGGTCCTCCTCAACCCCTTTGTTGAGCATGTCGTGTTGTACGATGTCCAAAAACAGCCAGTCAACCGGATTCTGCAGCTCCCGGATCCCGCGACTGACACGGTGCTGGACCGGGTCATTGCCGAACGGAAAGGACTGGAGATCAGCAACCCGGCAGAGGGGACTAAAACGGTCTTCCTCTTTGTGGATCTCAAAGATGAACAGTACGGTTCGGACGTAAGCCGCATCGTCCAAATCACGTACGATACCACGCTCATCCAGAAGCAGCTCAACGACCTGCTCCTCTCGCATTTCATTGCCGCGGTTTTTTTCGTGATACTGGGAATTATCGTTGCCCTCATCGTTTCCCGCTTCCTGGCACGCCCGGTATACCAGATTGTATCTGATGTTGACCGGATCGCCAAAGGGGATCTCACCCACGAGATATCCCCGACAATCGGTCGCGAGTTCACCATCCTCGAGGAGAGTGTCAACACGATGATAAGAACCCTCAGCGACACGATTGAGCGGGAGAAGAAGAGCGAGGAACGGTACCGGCGGCTCATCGAAAACATCCCGGATGTGATCTGGACATCGACACAGGACTCACGGATAACATTCATCAGCCAGAATGTGGAGAATGTGCTGGGATACACACCAGAAGAAGTGTACGAACTGGGTGTCGGCCTATTCCCCGACAAAGTCCACCCGGACGACCTTGCAAGGATATCAGCTGCATGGGAATCGCTGTTTTCCACACAATCGATCGATATCGAATATCGCTTCCAGAGAAAAGACGGGAACTGGATCTGGCTGCACGACCGCTCCACCGCGGTATACGAGCAGGGCGGTGAGTGGTATGCTGACGGCATCTTCTCCGATATTACCGAACGGAAGCAGGCCGAAGAGAGACTCCGCGGGTTTTATGCCGAACTCGAGGAGCGGGTGATCCAGCGTACAGCTGACATACAGAGAACGGAAAAGGCGTCCCGGCAGGCAAACAAGAAACTCAACCTGCTCAGTTCGATCACCCGCCATGATATCCTCAACCAGCTCACCATCCTGACCGGGTATATCAAGCTCGCAGGTGACTGTTGTGCCAGTCCCGAGGCCAAAAAATACCTCGAAACCTCCCTGAAAGCCGCAGGCGTCATCGACCGCCACATGGTCTTCACGCGGCTTTACCAGAACGTGGGCGTACATGCCCCCACGTGGCAGAATATCCGCCAGATTCTCGACAAGGCCTGCGGCGACCTCCCCCATGACACACCCACCTGCACGGTCGAGACGGCCGAGATGGAACTCTATGCGGATCCGCTGCTCGAGAAGGTCTTCTATACCCTCCTGGAAAACACCCTCCGTCACGGGGAACGGGCCACGTGGGTGCGGGTGACTTCGTTGTTCACAGATGCCGGGCTGACCATCATCTACGAGGACAATGGGATCGGGATCACCCCGCACGAGAAGGAGCGGATCTTTGAATGGGGGTACGGGAAGCACACCGGATTCGGGCTCTTCCTCTCCCGCGAGATCCTTGCCATCACCGGGTTATCGATACGGGAGTGCGGGGAGGCCGGCACCGGTTCTCGCTTCGAGATCTCCGTGCCCCGGGAAGCGTACCGTGTCCTGCCTCTACCGGAGGAAGCACCGGAAAAAGGAGACGATAAAGACTGCGATTCCTGATAAGTCTGGGATCACGCGGGGGAGATTATTTTATTGTATCCTCGCCCAGCGATTCCCGGCTGCGCATCTGGTAGAGGACCATGGGGTCCATCTCTTTGTACGTATCCGTTCCCGTCTTCATGATTACATTGGCAACGCCGCTGTTGATGATCATCTTGGAGCAGAGGAAACAGGGCCAGATCAGGGTGGTCTCTTCGGTCTTCACATCAAAGCCGGCAAGGTAGAGGGTACAGCCCCGCGCCAGTTTCCCGGCCTGCAGGAGGGCATTCATCTCGGCATGGACGCTCCGGCACCGCTCGTAGTTGGAGCCTGAAGGGATGTTGTGGTCGTTTCTCCAGCAGCGGTTGAGTTCGGTGCAGTCCATCTGTTTCCGGGGGGCGCCGGTGTAGCCTGTGGAGACGATGGTGTTGAACTCGTCCACGATGATGGCCCCAAAGTTCCGCCGGCGGCATGTGCCCTGGTGGGCGCACCGGGTTGCAAGGTCGAGAAAGTACTGGTGCCTGTTGGTCCGCATGTGAGAAAGAGC
>CAZMCL010000312.1:0-2550 GCA_964564375.1 uncultured Methanoregula sp.
AGTGACGGGTTCAATGGGAAGGTGAAGAAGGGGGTATAATCCCTCCTGTTACTGTCTTTTTTAAAATATTCCGGACAAGATGCAGACGCTCCCGGGGCCGAAGCCCCGCTGCTGCGGCCCCCCATGTGCGATGACGACGTATTACCTGGCAGAGAAATCTCATCGTTTTCCGGTTGAACCAAAAACGTCTCATCGCACTGCGCTCTGCCCCTGGTTAAGGGGACAAAGTGACGCAAGAAGGGGGATCACTCTATTGGGAAGAATGGAGATAGTATCCGAGTCCTTATTCCCTCGCTTGCAGAGAATGTACTGACACTATCTGATGGACGATATCCGCATTGATGAAATTGTCCGCACCCGCCGCCGGACGATAGCGCTGGTCATAACGCCCGAAGCCCGGCTTATCGTGCGGGCGCCCCTCCGTGCCCCGGCCTCCCTGATCGATGAGGCGGTACGGGAGAAGAGCGGCTGGATCCGGAAGAAACTGGGCGAGATGAAACAGCGCCCGCAGGCCGTTGTCCGCCATTACGAAGAGGGCGAGATCTTCTGGTTCCTCGGGCGTTCCTACCCGCTGCATATCGTGGATGATGCAGGGACTGCCATCGAACGCACCGACCGGCTCTCGGTCTCCCGCACGCTACTGCCCGATATCCGCACCGCGATACAGCGCTGGTACGTGGAGGAGGCCGGAAAGGAGATCCGGTCGCGGTGCATGTATTTCTCGATGATGACCGGCTATTCGCCGGAGTCGGTCCGGATCACGGACGCACAACAGCGCTGGGGTTCCTGCACGAGCAGGGGCGGGCTCAACTTCAGCTGGCGGCTCATCCAGGCGCCGCTCTCGATCGTGGACTACGTCATTGTCCACGAGCTGGTGCACCTCCGGCAGATGGACCATTCGCCGAAGTTCTGGGAAAAGGTTGGCGAGCTGATGCCGGACTATGCCCGCCGGCGGAAGTGGCTGCGGGAGAACGAGCGGCTGCTGAGAATGTGAGGCAGTACCTGTTCCACAAGAGCGGGATGATATCCCTCCTGCTGATTTTCTGATAGTTGAGCGGTGAAGGGAGAAGAGCGTGCCTGTCTACCCTATGAGTTTTCTGTCATAACAAAAACAGTATTCTAAGATTAATAATCACTGATTGATTTGAAAATGAAAATCGATCCCTGTTTTTCCGGATGGGTTTTCGATTACAATCTGAATTTGAAAATCAAAATCGGGATCCGATTACCAAATGATGATCTATAGCGTGTTCTGAATACTTGTTGACGCTCTTGGGGCTAAAGCCCCGCCGCTGTGGCATCCCCTATTGGGATGATGACGTATTACCTGTCCCTTAAAACGAAAAGTTCTGATTACGTTAGGGTGATCTGGAAGTTGAAGCCGCCGCGGGGTGCCCTTCGGGGCGGCGGCATTTATCCCCATGGGGGGTATGGGGGCATCAGCCCCCATTGTAGTGATTGAGAATTTCTACGGAATACCAACTAAAAAACACAATTTGGTGCAAAGCCGTAACCAGATCTGAATCATGTTATCATGGCTATTAGTGCGCCAGAAGCGCCCCCGCACAAATTCCCGCAGCATACAGCACCATCGCGACATGGAAACACGGCAGGACTTTGAGAGCCGCATCGGGTGATTTGTCCCGGAGGATTACCCCATTCGCGTACAGGAGCAGCACCAGCCCCGCGAGAATCCCAACACAGGCAAGCCAGCCCAGTTTTGTCATGAAGAGGAACGCGGTAACGATATGGAGCACGGTGAACCCGGCAATCCAGTAGGCCGTCCCGTTCATGCTGAATAATACCGTTATCGATTTCATTCCCCGTGCACGGTCGTTTGCCACATCGATTAAGTCGTTGACCCCGAGATGGGCAAGGGCGAACGGGTAGAAGAAGACAAAGTAGAGGAGCGCGGTCATGTCGGGGCTCCCTGCGCAGAGATACCCGGCAACCGGGAAGAGTGCGAGATCGGTCCTGCCGATGATCTGGGCGAACGGGTGCTTCTGCTCCCGTTTCTCCTCCTGGTAAAAGACCTCGATGGCATAGCAGTAGAACATCAGGAGGAGGACATAGATGGAATGCGGGTACGGGAGGGTGAGGATCAGGCCCGCGGTGAGGATGACCAGACCGATGACGAGCCCTGCGGCAATGCGGGGGGAGACGAGCCCGTCCGGGATCGGGCGGGTGCCAAAGAGCCGCCAGTAGCGGGTGAGGCGGTCGCGCTCCACGTCCTTTGCATCGAACGTGCGGTCGATGTAATCATTCAGGACAAGCCCGCCTTCGAACCCGAAGAACCCGATCAGGGCGACTTTTCCCAGTTCAAACCACGAGAACCCGCCGTACGTGGCCGTGGCGAGGAGATACCCGGAGCAGAAGAGCAGGGGCCAGGCAAAGAAGAACTGGAGCCGGAATAAATCCACGTAGGCCCGGAGGGTCGTATTCATCACGAAAAGATAGGCGCTGGTGCTTTTTACAGGCTTCCATCCTCTCCGGTATGCCTGTTTTTTATGGTACTATGGGCCTCACTTATCTGCCCTGCCAGCCAATAGA
>CAZMCL010000313.1:0-2531 GCA_964564375.1 uncultured Methanoregula sp.
CAAGTCTTTTGCCAAAAAGACAAAAATTCCCTTTTTAGAGGGGTTCACCGTCATATCAGGGCCCAACGGCTCGGGTAAAAGCAACATCATCGATTCGATCCTTTTCGTTCTTGCCCTCTCGAGCTCTCGCAATCTCCGGGCAGAGAAGCTCACCGATTTGATCAACCTCAACTCGGGAAGGAACACCGCGGAGGTCTCCCTCGAATTCTCCGACGGCACGAAGATCCGGCGCCGGATCAAGCGGACCAGCAACGGGTACTACAGCTACAACTACCTCAACGAGCGGCTCTGCAAGCAGAGCGATATCGTGGAATACCTTGCAAAATCCGGCATCATCCCCCATGGGTATAATGTCGTGATGCAGGGCGATGTCACCCGTATCATGGAGATGAGCGACTTCGAGCGCCGGAAGATTATTGACGAAATCGCCGGGGTCTCCGAGTTCGATCACAAGAAGCAGCAGTCCCTTGCCGAACTGGAGATCGTGCGTGAACGCATCGAGCGGGAGGAACTCCTGCTCATCGAGCTGGCACGGCGGGCAAACGAGCTCAAAAAGGAGCGGGAGCATGCCCTCGAATACCAGAAGTGGCAAAAGGACCTCGCCTTCTACCAGAACTGCCGGGCCGCTGCCCAGCTGCATGACCGGGAGAAGGAACTGGGGCACCTCCTGCGGTCGACTGAGGAGCATAAGGTCCAGCTCACCCGCATTGCCTCGGACCGGGGCATCGAGGAGAACGAGCTCTCCTACCTCCAGGCTGACTTAAAGGACATCGATGACCTGATCAACAAGAAGAGCGGGGCGGACTACCTCAAACTGATCGCGGAGCTGGAGGAAGCCAAGAGCGGGATCAAACTTGCCGAAGGGAGCATAGTGCGCCTCCGGAAAGAGAAGGAGACGAACCTCGAGGCGATCAACCGCGTGTATATGGACACGAAACGGGCCGAGACCCGGGTGCAGGAGTGCACCGACCAGATCCGCACGCTCACCATCGACCGCACGAATATTGCCATGGAAGTGGCCACGGCAAAGGCCCAGCTCGGGAAGTTCGAGATCGAGATAAAACAGCACAGCGAGGATACCGAAGGATCCCGTGACCGGCTTTTTGCCCTCTTAAAAGATATGGAGGAGAAGAAAGGCCAGCGCTCGGGGATCCTCCACCAGCAGGACCTATTCATCGAGAAGAGCCGGATGCGGACCACCGAGCTCGAACGGCTCACCGGGCTTCTCCATCAGCTTGACGAAGAGTACGCGGCCAAGCAGGCCCAGCTCACCGACAGCGACCAGAACGTGAACGATCTTGTCGCTGAGAAGAAGGAGCTGGACCGGAACCTCTCCGAGCTTGAAGGATCTCTCTTTGCCCAGCGCAATACGCTGGAACGGCTACGGGCCGAGATGAAGGATGTTGAGCAGGATGCGATACGGCTCGAAGCCGCCCAGCAGGCCCGGGGCGAATCGGGAGGCAAAGCCCTTGAGGCCGTGCTGGCCCTCGAAGGGGTCCACGGGACGATCATGAACCTCGGCAAGGCCCCCAAGGAATATTCCATGGCCCTCAATGTCGCGGCCGGCAACAAGCTCCATTTCGTGGTCTGTGAAAACGACCAGATCGCATCCGACGCGATCCGGTACCTCAAGGAGGAGCGGCTCGGACGGGCCACCTTCCTGCCGCTCAACAAGCTCAACCCTCCCGCACTCCCACCCCTGAAGGAACCCGGAGTCATCGACTATGCGGTGAACCTGCTCGACTACGACCCGAAATATGACCGGGCCTTTGCGGTGGCCCTGGGGGGGACCGTGGTCGTGGATACCCTTGAGCGGGCCCGGAAACTGATCGGAAGATACCGGATGGTGACGCTGGACGGCGAACTTCTTGAGCGGAGCGGGGCCATCACCGGCGGCTCGGCAAAGAAGCAGACAATTCGCGGGTTCGGCGCTGCTGTTGACGATGAGATCATGCGCCTGCGGTCCCGGCTCGGTGTGCTCCAGGGGCAGGCCGGCACCATCGAGGCCGGCGTGAAACGGGTCACCGAAGAGGTGGATGCCAAACGCACACTCCGGAACGAGATCGACCAGAAGGTTGCCCGTTTCGGGATGTTCTCCGAGGAGTTCACCCGGCGTTTCGACGCGATTACGGTCGAGAAGCAGACCATCGAGGCAGCCGTTGCCCGGCAGGCAGAGGAGACGCGGAATGGCGCTGCCGAACTCACTGCCCTCGAAACCGAACTGGACGGGATTACCGCCCAGATCAATGACCTGAATACGCAGATCGAGGAGATCAAGAAACGTCTCGATGATACCAACATCCCGGCCCTTACCGAGCAGATAGAGAAGAAGAGGAAGGAGATCGAGGAGTCCGAGCGCCGGCTCCGGAACAAGGATGCCGATATCAACGATGCCCAGCGGGAACGGCAGCACTTCAATTCCCGGCTCGGGGAACTTTCCGAGGATCGGGCCCGGCAGGACGAGCGGAACCGGCAGATCGATTCTGAGATCGCTGCTGCAAACGAGCAGATCGCCGTCCACAAGGCACAGA
>CAZMCL010000314.1:0-2524 GCA_964564375.1 uncultured Methanoregula sp.
CGACGACATCATCAACATCGCCGGCCACCGCCTCTCCACCGGTGCCATGGAAGAGGTGCTGGCATCCCACCCGGATGTGGCCGAATGTGCAGTAGCCGGTGTTCACGATCCGGTCAAAGGTGAGGTCCCGCTGGGATTTGTAGTGGTGAAAGCCGGAGTGAAAAGGACGCAGGAGCAGATCGAGTCGGAACTCATCAAACTGGTCCGGCATAAGATCGGTCCCATTGCCTCATTCAAGGCAGCGGCAGTGGTAAAACGCCTGCCCAAGACACGCTCGGGTAAGATCCTCAGGGGCACGATCAAGAAGATTGCCGAAGGGATTCCCTATACCGTGCCGGCAACGATTGACGATCCGGCTATCCTTGACGAGATTGCCGATACTCTGCGTAGAATGGGATACCCGAAGCGGTAAATCTCGATCCCGGTACTGATAGTGGAAAAACCGGAACCGGACGTGCCGGTACCGGATAATTATACGATAAACCGGCCACTATTTATGACCTGCGAATATTGCGCCTGGATTAACGGAACGGATAAATAGCGGGATCGTGAATCAAGAACTACGGTGCGCTGATGGATTCACTCCCTTCAATTCCAAATGGGCCGACAGGAACCATGATCGGGGTCCTGGCCATCATCCTTGGCATTTTCGCGCTCGTATTCCCAGTCCTGGTCTTTGACCTTATCGTGATTTTTTAGTCATTTTTGCCGTCATTGTGTCTGCGGGACTTATCAGGTCCGGCCTTGCTGTCATGGACGAATCCCGCGACCACCGCCTCATCCTTGTCGTATTCGGCATCGTAGGCGTGGCCCTTGCGATCCTCGTTCTGGTTGCCCCGAGATTTTTCAATATCCTGGCAAAAGATATCTTCGGAATATGGGCGATTATCATTAGCCTGGGCAGTATCCAGAACATGTTTGGGGGAGTAACCGGCTTTGAACGATGGCTCAAAGCGCTCTTCGGCCTCGTCCTCTTTGTCATCGGGGTACTCATCTTTCTGGCACCACCCCTCCTGACAGATTACATTCTTATCCTCATCCTGGGATTCTTTGCCATAATCACCGGTGCGTTCACCATCTGGTTCTAGTGGCAGCCCCCGGAAGAGAACCGGGCGGTCAACCGGTCAATCTACAAATAACTTTTTTTTATGGCGGCGATACCGTACACCCCTCATGGGTGCTGCAACCTTCATGTACTGGGGGCACATTTCCCACAGAGGCTATGAAGAGAGAAGAACTCTGAACCATCAATCCTGACTTATAATGGATACGTTCCTTCTGGTGGCATACGTACTTGCCTTCCCAATTCTTTAAGCAAGGACTGATGGGGTCTCCGTTACGCGCAAAATTCCAATGTTCCTGCAATGATCAAGCGCCTTTTAACGGGGTGATCTGCCAGAGGACGAGTTTCCACTGCTTTTTGTTCCAGCGGTAGAGAGCGGAAACGGTAAAAGTCCCTTTCATTTTCCTGCCATCATCCGCGAGTTCTTCGTAACACTGGTAGGTGAGGGCGGCAGTGCCGTCACTAATGGGAAAGAGCACCGGACCCTCGATGGTGAAGGTGTACAGTACCAACCGTGGAAAGATACGGACGAGCAGATCATTGCGCGAGAACCGGCCAAAATAATTGATCTCGAGGAAATCTGGAGCCAGCAGCGCTTCAAGGGCTCGCTTGTCCCTCCGGAGCCATGCATCGGCGCGGGCATGTTCCAGAACAAGAAGGAGGTTCCTGAGCTGATCCGGGTCATGGTGAATCGGCAGATCAGTGGACATTGTTTTTCCCGGCATATGAATTCCCCTTCATTTTCTCCTTTATGAAAGTTCGCTTACAGAAACGCTGTCACACCGGAGTTATTCTCATTTTTCACGGATTATGCTTCAGAGACGATAAGATTATCTTCCCTTTTTTTGGCATTTACGATTATTGCCCGGAATGCAACTGCACCACAGGGACGGGGCTGCATACCAATCTGGTGCATTTTTGCACAACAAATCGGTTTTTTTATATTCATAAACGACAGAAATGGTATATTGTCATGTTATGACATAGCATGGGGGAGAAGGTATGAGATATTCAGTTATGTTCATTGTTATCGCACTCATTGCTGCAGCCTTTGTTGCCGGGTGTACCCAGCAGCAGGCACAGGAGCCAGCCCAGGCATCCGGAGATGAGATCAAAATTGGCGTCATCGCATCGCTGACCGGCCCGGCCAGTAACGTGGGAAAGAACATGTGGCAGTCGGCCCAGGTAGCCGGTGACGAGATCAACGCACAGGGTGGCATACAGCTCGGGGCATCCGGTCCAAAGGTCCCGGTCAGGCTCATTATCGGAGATGACGAATCCACCCAGCAGGGAGGCCAGAAAGCCGCCACGAAACTTATCACTGATGACAAGGTGGACATCCTTGTTGGTGGGTACTCCAGCGCGGTCACATCAGCCTATGAGCAGACCATCGCGGAGTACAAGATCCCGTATATCGTGACCGGCGCGTCAAGCCCCGTTATTACCCACCGCACAGACATC
>CAZMCL010000315.1:0-2499 GCA_964564375.1 uncultured Methanoregula sp.
GTGAAAAAATTTATTTTTTCTTCTTTTTTGCCATCTGTGCAACCAGCCGGGCCTGGATGCCGAAGTACTGGGAGACTCCGATTGCATGGCACTGGTCGATGGATGCACTGTCGAACGACACCAGGTCACTTGAATAGATTGCATCAGGGGAACTCCGGCCAAGAACCGTTACATGTCCCTTGTAGAGTTCGAGATCCACCCTGCCGTTCACCCGCTCCTGCGTGGTGTTGATGAACGCGTTGAGGGCTGCATAGAGCGGTTCGTACACAAGACCCTCGTATGCCAGTTCCGACCACTTGTCGTCTACCATCCGCTTGAACGCGAGTTCAGATCGGGTCAGGACAAGCGCCTCGAGATCGCGGTGGGCGAAAAGGATGACCGTTGCTGCCGGGTGCTCGTAGTTCTCACGGGCCTTGAGACCGAGGATACGGTCTTCGATCATGTCGTTACGGCCGATGCCGTGCCGGCCTGCAAGCACATTCAGTTTCTGGATGAGTTTGTATCCCCCGAGTTTTTTGCCGTTTAAGGCAACCGGGACACCTTCCTTGAAGTCAAGGGTAATTTTTTCGGGGGTATCGGGCGCTTTCTGTGGCGAAACCGTCCAGGCATAGATTTCCTCAGGTGGATGGTAGGCGGGATCCTCGAGCCTGCCGCCTTCGATACTCCTGCTCCAGCAGTTCTCGTCAATGCTCCATGGCTTGTCCTTCTTCACCGGGACGGGGATCTTATGTTCCATTGCATAGTCGATCTCCCATTCGCGGGTGAGGTTGAGCTCGCGGATAGGTGCAACAACGTCAAGACCTGCGCTCCGGATGATGAAGTCAAACCGGAGCTGGTCATTGCCCTTGCCGGTGCAGCCGTGGCCGATTGCTTTTGCCTTCTCCTTCTTTGCTATCTTCACGATCTCTTCAGCTATCAGCGGCCGGGCAAGCGCGGTGCCCATGGGGTATCCTTCGTACGACCCGTTGGCCCTGATGGCGGGGAAAACATGATCCCGTACAAAGGTGTCGCGGGCATCAATCGTGTAGTGCTTGTCCGCAAGTCTCTTTCCCTTGTCTGTGGCCGTCGATATCTCATCGTCCTTCTGGCCTACATGAACGGCAACCGTGACGACGCGGTCGTACTCGTACCGCTTCTTTAATAGCGGGATACAGATGGAGGTGTCAAGCCCTCCGGAATATGCAAGAACAATGGTGCCTTTTCCCATGATGAATTCACCCTGAAGTGTAGGTTATCCTGTAATGATTGGTGGTTTTTCCTTATATTCTCAAGGTTATGTATATGACCGCCGGATTGTATACAGCCGGTCACCTCTAATCGGAATGCAAAGAACAAAAAAAGGAGTTGTTCAGGCAATAGGTTCCTGAACGGGATATCGCGGATACGTTACGCCATGACGACTATCTTAGCCTGTCCCGCTGGCTGGAATGGGCCGGTGGTGTAGTCGTATGCACCGGGCTTGTCAAAGATAACCTCAATGGTCCCGCCGTAGGGGATTGTGACCTCGTCGGTGCTTCCGAAGTAACCAGCGGTTGCAGCATCATTTGCGAGGATGAAGTGGGGCTTGTACGGGTCATCGTTCTTCCAGATAACCTTGGTACCGGCTGCCACATAGATGGTTCCACTCGGCATGAGGGTCAGGTCCTGGGTGAAGGTGATCGTGGCGGTGGGTATTTGTGTGGGGGTTGCAGTCGGCGTCTCTTCGGTCTCGTTCACTACAATAACAACAATTTCCTTGGTGGGCTCTGCGGTCGGCGCTGCCGTTGTATCAGGAACTGCGGTAGGTGCAGGGGTGGCCACGGGCGCTGCTGGCTCGGAGGTACATCCCGCGAGCAGAATCCCGGCAAACAGGATTGCAAGAACAACAAATAATTTCTTCATGCATCTTTTTTTGTTATTTCGGTATATAAGCATATTCAATTATTTTGTGCTTTTATCCTGCAACAATGGTCCAGTTTCCAGTATGGAGCTCTTGATGGATTGGGGAAAAAAAGGAGAAAACGGGTGATTCACGTCGGAATTAGTTCAGATAATGGCTGATTGGTTCGAGTGTTGCCTTCTCGCGCTTGATGGCATCGATGGCAAGCGCCGCTGCCCGCGCTGCCTGAAGGGTTGTAATATAGGGGATGCTGTAGTCCACTGCCGCACGCATGATCTGGTAGTGATCCTGCCGTGACTGCTTGTCCTGGGGGGTGTTGATGATGAGCCGGATCTCACCGTGCCGCATCATGTCGAGCACGTTAGGGGAGCCCTCCTGTACTTTCCGGACAAGGTTGGCCTCGATTCCTGCCTCGTTCAGGTAATCCACGGTACCTTCCGTACCGTACAGGGTCAGCCCAAGGCCCTTCAGTTGCCGTGCGATGGGGATGGCATCTTCTTTCTGCTCGATATTGACCGAGATGAAGACATTGCCTTCGGTGGGGAGCTCATTATCCGCCGAAATGCAGGCCTTGTAGAAGGCCAGTCCGAAATCATAATCGATCCCCATGACTTCACCGG
>CAZMCL010000316.1:0-2496 GCA_964564375.1 uncultured Methanoregula sp.
TTTAAAATCCCGGTTGCCCCCGGCATTGCCATCGACCGCTTCGCGTACTCGTACTTCATCTTTGGCGAGACGATCACGCTCATCGACACTGGGGTAGCCGGCTGCGAAAATGCGATCTTTGAGTACATCCGGTCGCTCGGTCGCAACCCTAGCGAGATCTCCCTCATCATTCTCACCCACTCGCATCCTGACCACATCGGGGCGGCTACGGCGATCCGGCAGGCAACCGGTTGCAGCGTGATGGCACATCCTGCCGAGCGGGCATGGATCGAGGATGTGGAACGCCAGAACCGGGAGCGCCCGGTGCCCGGCTTCTCAACACTTATCGGTGGCCCCGTCAGCCTTGACCACGAGCTTGCGGAAGGCGACGTCATCGATCCTGACGGGACAGAGAATTACGAGATCCAGGTGTTCCACACGCCCGGCCACTCAGCTGGTTCGGTATCGCTCCTGCTGCCGGCAGAGGGGGCACTCTTCTGCGGCGATGCCGTACCTGTTGAGGGCGACATTCCGGTCTATGACGATGCCCGGGAATCCGTACGATCGGTAAAAAAACTTCAGGCGATTCGGGGGATCCGGGTTCTCTTGTCATCGTGGGACGAGCCACAAAATGCTGAGGCTGCATACTCGCAGATGGACCGGGCGCTCACGTACCTGCAGCAGATCCATGATGCAGTGATTACGGCATCAGCTGACGGGACGGTAGAACCAATGGAAATTGCAAAAAGAACTGCAGCTCTTCTCGGACTGCCCCCGCAGGTTGTGACCCCGCTCCTTGCCCGGACCCTCGCGGCGAATCTCAGGGAACGAGATTACAAGGATCTTAATATTGGAACCTGATATGGTTTTTTTAAAACAATGTCACAGGGTTTTCCGGATCTCCCCCAGCCATACATCAAATTCCTGGTAAAATTTTCGGATCCGTTCGATTTCATCCGGGGTTCGTATTTCGGTCATGCCATGATAGTATTGGGCACGATCACCTGAATCCGGGTGATCCTGCTCCCCGTCAAGAGGATTGTATTCTGCATCCTGGTTATTGCGGCAAGGCTCGTTTGTTGCGGTACGGCAAAACGCCGTCCGGATGGCAGACTGCAGCGGTTTTACTGCACACCGGGTATCTGATCGCCCGTCCCAGTCTTCGTTGACCGGAAAACCTCCCCGCGCAAGGAGTGGATCCCATGTAGCATCTACGAGCACCCAGCGGTTGTCGATCCGGACACGGCAGGCAAGATGGTAGGCAACAGGAAGGCTGGTTGCCAGCTTTCGGAGTTCCGGGGGATACCGCAGGTCAGGGTTGTTCCAGAGAAACGGGAATGTGGCAAAGACCACCTCAAAACCCAATTGCCGGTATATATCCGCAAGAAGGTAATGCTTGGGGATGCAGGAACCTCTGCCCGCGACCAGGATCCACTCCGCGGGCGTCATGCCATTCCGCCCCGTTGCGGTGAGGGAGTACGGGATATTTCGGATATGCTGGAAGACTGAGATTACGCCATCGTGGGTATCCAGGCCTTTCGTCCATTCCCTGGTTTTTTATCTGCCAGTGTAGACATCTCCTCACACGTCCCGGTCCTGTAGTGACCCCGTTTATCCGGCCCGGCAATTTAATGTTGAGGTTGCAGGGAGGATAGCACAATTAATAAAAACGCGAAACTCCCCCACGAAGGGAAAATATTGTGCAGTCCCGTCGCCCGGATTGCTCCAGGCGACCGACGGACCGCGTGCAAAAGGAAAAAGTGAGATTATGCGTTCTTCATCTTGGCTTTTGCGACGTAGCCGTCTTTGCCAATGTAGTACATGAAGCCTTTTTCTTTGGCGATCTTCTCAGTTCCGACTTTCTTCTTCTTGCCGGACTTGTTGTGCTTCATCGGGGCTGCCCAGACGTACCCATCCTTACCGATGAAGTAGAGGTAGCCCTTCTCGCGCTGGATCTTTTCTTTTCCAATTTTGGTTCCCATTTAAACACCTCAAAACCTCTATTCGGTTTTGATAATGAAAGGTGTCGCCTGATAATATAAAAGGTTTCCGTCGAAAGCCCGTCGAAGTACGAATTTTCGCCACGTATTTAAGGCTCTTTTGGTCATTGTGCCGCACTATTTCGTCCGTTTGGAAACGCCATTAAAATGCCCCTTTTCGTATAAAAACACCTAAATGAGGTCAGAATGCCAACTGGGGCGGTGCGGTGCACCGGAAGTGGAAGCGCGGCACGGTGGGGTTTTTGATGGGTGGTTTTTCGGGGGTGCGGCATGATCAGCCAAGATCCATGACCGGCTGAACCTGCATCGGTGCCGTACGGGTGAGAGGGAGCGGCATGGCCACGCCATCGGTATGCAGGGTCAGTGAAAAGTACTGGTACAGTGCAATGGTCTGTGAAGGGCAGACCATGATCATTAACTGTTCGCCGGGCTCTAACCAGTTGTCCGCATCGGCAGTACGGCCAGGCAGCATGTTATTCTTCCTGGTAATTGTCCAGTTAGGGCAGATAAGCAGGGC
>CAZMCL010000317.1:0-2478 GCA_964564375.1 uncultured Methanoregula sp.
GCATCAATCGATTCTATGTTGATGTTTTTCTCCGCAAGCGCCGTCGAGATGTCCGCGACGATGCCCGGCCTGTCCTCAGCAACGATCACGAGCTGTTTCATGATTGCACCTCCTTAACCGGATACTGTCTCATGTCTGAAACGAGACGATCCACCATTTCCTTTGTCACATGCGGCATCATGATAATGTGGCCGATGTCCCCGTGGACAGCGATCTGCCAGCGGTCCAGTACTTCTTTTGAAGGCCTTGGAAAGATGACCGTATTGGCGTGCTTGTTACGCCAAGAGGTGACGCCGATATGTTTCATCGCTTCAATCGCATAGTCGGCCATCTCGTGACACTGCTTGACTAAGTTTCGAAATCCCTCCAGACCGTGACGTTTGATGGCATACCATAAAAACAATGGCGTAATCCCGTTCCGTGAGCCGGTGATCGTTGTATCAAGGGCACCGACATACTCAACCATCCGGGCGATGCGCTCCATGTTCTTTCGCTTCGCAAGCACGACGCCGCAGGGGATGGGGGAGCCGATAAACTTGTGGCCGCTGATCGAAATGCTGTCAATCCCATGCTCGAAGTTCCACTCGGGGGGGTCTTCGACAAAGGGGAGAATCATGCCGCTTAGCGCGGCATCCGAATGGATGTAGCACCGGTCGATGAGGAATTCATCAAGAATCCCCTTGATCGTCGCGATATTGTCGATGGCGCCCGTCATCGTCGTGCCCGCCGTCATAAAAACGATTGCGGGCATGTCGCGGTGTAGCCTAATCGACTCGCGTAGGTCCTCGTAGTCGAATTCGCCGTTTTTCTGGCGGCGAATCATCATGCTGCGGACGTTCAGGAGCCGCATGGCTTTGCCGACGCTGTAGTGGGTGTCCTCCGAGTAGTAGACCATGGCACCGGGAAGGGTTTCGCGTCCGATAAAGACGCCGTAGAGGTTCCCTTCGGAGCCGCCGTTCGTAACATAACCCCATGCCTGATCTTTGGGGAGTTTCGTGAGCTCGGCGAAGAAGTGGATGACCTCCCGCTCGATCTCCATCGTGTTGAGACGGTAATTCGTGCTCTCGAACGGGTCACCCACATTGTTGACGCTGTAACCGAGAAACGGATACAGCGCGGAGTAGTCAAAAAGGAAGTTGGTCGGATAGCCGACAGCGGTCTTGGTCTGAGACTGGATAAACTCCATTGTGTCGGCGATGCGTTTTTCCTCCTCAGGTGATAATTTCTTTTCATAAATTTCCATAGGTGTTTCCTCCTTCCATTTATATTTTAAGTGCTTTTACGCAGATCGGGTAGGACAAAAGGCATCGGGTTCCCTAAGGTCGTCAACCAACCGATCGATCAAAGCCGGTGTGACGTGCTCCATCATAAAAATATGGGCATAGGTTCGTGACTCGCCCTGAACCCGATACGTTTGACAGGAGAGAGAGTATTCGAAAGTGATCCGGTCACTGGGTTTTCGAAAAAGCACGGCGAAAGACAGGGGTGAACGGGTCACCCACAGATCTACGGACAGCTCTTCCTGCAGGTTCACAAGTTGTTGATATGCGTAATTCGTCACATTCGCGGCGCTCTGGACCTTCCGGACCTGGTCATCGTAGGAGTTTTGAGACAGATAGCTCCAGAAGAGCAGACTGGAAAAACCGTTCCGGGAACCGGCAAACGTCGTGTCCGGCGAACCGAGATATTCCGGTGCATCCGGTGGAAAGAGCTGATACCGGGTCTTGGTCATGTAGATACCGGAAGGCCAGGGCGTGCCGAACCATTTGTGTCCGCTCATGGCAATGGCATGTACGAAAGGCAAACGAAAATCAAAGCGGGGCCCGCAAAACTCCGCCTCTCCAGCGGCGTGGGCCATCTCCAAAAACGGCATGTAACCGACGCCCAGAGCCCCGTCCACGAAGAACCAGTACCCGGTGCGTTCGTCATAGGCCGTAGGATCTTCGGGATCGAAAAAGACCTTCCTTTTGTCCAGGCCGTACTTGGTGAGAATCGGCATCAGGGCCAGGCCGGCGGCCTCCACGTCGTCAAACGCGCCCTTGAAAGTGGTTCCGTAGTTGAAGCAGACCAGAATGGGATATCCCCTGAAAGCAAAGAATTCCACGAGTTTGGCCAAGGCTTTGATGTCGATATTTCCCGCCCCGGCAGCTCCCCCCTTTGAAGGCACGTATGCCGGCCATGTCCCCTGGGAGCGGTATTCGTCGAGGGGACACGCTTCCCGGAACTTGCGCATACCGAGCTTGTAGAAGGTATCGATCTGTAACATGTTCAGCGTCTTCAAGACCGAGTAGTGAACGTCTTCCGAGAAGAAGGCCACAGGATGGAAGGCCTCATCACCGCCTTCCTCCGCCGGCCTGCCCGTGAGATCCCGGAAAACCGGATTGGCCAACAATCTGCGACCCGCCAGATAGTCGCGTCCACTCCAGAGTCCATAGATAACCCCTTCTGTGCAACCCATGGAAAGCACATATCCCCAGT
>CAZMCL010000318.1:0-2465 GCA_964564375.1 uncultured Methanoregula sp.
TTGTTGATGTTCTCCTCGTTCTCTTCTTCAAGCACCTTGAGGAGCAGCGAGAGTTTCGTCACCTCGACTGCTGCCGTGTCGATGTCGACGCCGAAGATGTTGTTGAGGAGGATGCGTTTCTTCTCCGTTGTCGTGAGCCGCCAGTCGCTCCTTGTTCTGGTGGCGTCGCCGCTCGTGCCGGCCTTGTAGATCGGGAGTTCTACCGCTGCGAGATGCTTCTTCCCCCGGGGGGTGGCTTCGGGAAGCAGGGCAAGGACCGCCGGGTCGGTCACGGATTTCTTGTCGATGAAGACCGGGACGAGGTTCTCGATGTACCAGTCGCGGTGCCAGTCGAGGAGGAACTGGAACGCCCCGATCAGGAACGATCCGGAGCCGCACGCGGGGTCGAGGACGCGGAGTTTTGCCACATCGCGGGGGGTCTTGTCCTTCGTAAGTTCGCCCACCGTGTGCTTCACGATGTATTCCACGATATACTGCGGTGTGTAGAAGACCCCGCCGGCCTTCTTCACCTCCGGCTTGTACTCCACTTTAGCCTGGTGGCCGTCCGTGAGCCGGATCACCTTCCCGAGGAACTGCTCGTACACGTGGCCGAGGATCTCCGGCGGGATGACCGAGAAGAGGTACGGGGTCTCCGGGTAGTAGAGCCGCTTGATGATCCCTTTGAGCACCTTGTCGTCAATCGTGACCCCGAGCGAGATGGTGTCCGGCATCTCGTCCCAGTCCTGCTCCTTCTCGAAATGGAAGAGACCGGAGTTGTACTTCGCATCCGCGAGCCGGAAGAGGTCGCAGAGCCGGGCATAGACATGATCGCCATCGAGCAGTTTCTGGATCGTGGTGTACTCCTCGATCCCCCGGTCCTCGCAGATCCGCAGGAAGAGGAGCCGGTCGATGGTCCGCTGGACAACCGTGTTTAACTCCCCGGTGGAGAGCGCGGTGTTCCTGATCGCGATGTTCTTTGCGAGCAGGTCACGCCATGACTCGATCTCGGTCAGGATATCGTCGTCAACCGTTGCCGTCCCTTTCTTTCCCCGGGTGGATGCAGCATACTTGTCAAACGATCCTTTCAGGATGCACTCCTGAGAGAAGACCGAGACGAGATACCCCCACTTCTCGGGAATCTCCTTGTACGTGAAATACTCGATCCGTCCCTTGGCCGCATTGTCCCCGTTCCCCGGCTTGATCGTGCAGTCATAGACCGCCCATTCCTCGAAATTTGTCAGGATGGAGAGCGGCAGTTTGGCGTTCCACGCGTACCAGCGCAACTGGAGTGCGGCATCGGCATCATCCTTGATCCGCACGGACGGCTTCTTGGTCTCGACAATGAACTTCCGGACGCCCCCGATACGGAAGGTATAATCGAAATAGTAGGTTGTCCCGCGGATCCGGATCGGCTCCTCGTGCAGCACTTCCCGGTAGGCTTCAGAATGGCTTTTGTTGTTGTTCACGTCCCAGCCGAGCACTTGGAAAAAAGGATCCGTAAAATCCTGCCGGAGCTGAGCTTCGTTGTAATCACTTCCTTTAGCCCGAAGATAAGCATCGCGGTGAAACGTGTACTTTTCAACAAGGGGCTGGATCGATGGGGGGACTGCCATTGATAGGGTGTTGTTTTTCCTGCCGTTAAAGATGTTGAAATATAATTCAGGATTTTCTCATTCATTTCTGAATGAGATTTCATGATTGTCATCCCCCTTCATTCTGATGGCCTTTAATATATAATGAAAAGACCATATTAACCTGTGAGAATATACATCGATGAATCCGGGGATCTTGGTTTTTCTCCAAAATCTTCTGAATATTTTATCATCGCTGCTATTATCGTCTACGATTCACTTGCCATTCACCGGTGTTTTGCGAAAATACGGAGAAATAAACTCAAGAAAAAATTCAGGGAACTCCCCGAATTCAAATTCAATAACTCAGGTACGGAAATACGGAAAAGGATTCTCTCCTGCATTGCATCTGCGGATGTCGATGTTGCGTATTGCGTGTTACGAAAGGAGCAGGTCTATCCGCACCTGCGAAAGAACCAGCAGATTGTCTATAATTACCTGTCCGGCTCCCTGATGTCCCACATCATCCAGCGGTACCCCATGGATAAGAGTGTAGATATTACCGTGGACAAATCCCTCAACGGCATCCAGAGGGAAGCATTCGATCAGTATCTGGTCTACAAGACCTTTGAGAAGAATCACGCCAACGATATTGCTTCCATCCCAATACAGATAGACCACGTTGACTCAAGGCGGGAACCCTGCATCCAGGCAGCCGATTTCATTGCAGGAGCAATGCATTACTATTACCGGACAAATGACGATACGTTTTCATCGATAATCGAAAAGAAGATACAGGTAGCGCTTGATTATTTCAAAGGTCCGGGAAAATAACGTGAACCCTTCCCTACTTCGTCCCATCCACCTCAGGGTGGCATCATCCTTTTCGGGAAGGACTTACTCACTGTGTAATAC
>CAZMCL010000319.1:0-2464 GCA_964564375.1 uncultured Methanoregula sp.
GGATAAATTCCCGGAACTGCGTGGCCTGCCACCGCTGCATTGCGTTCTGCCCCCGCGATGCGATCAATATCGAAGAAAAACCCAATGATTACCGCAGCCACCCGGTCTGGACCCGGGAGGTCCGGGAAGCGATCTTCAACCAGGCAAATACAGGCAAGATCATCCTCGCCGGCATGGGCAATGCACAGCCGTACCCCATCATCTTCGACAAGCTCGTTCTGGATGCCTGCCAGGTTACCAACCCGAGTATCGATCCGCTCCGGGAACCTATGGAGCTCCGTACCTACATTGGCAAGAAACCCGCATCATTAAGTCTTCGGGAGATGCCGGACGGGGAAGTCGAGCTCTTAACAAAACTCACGCCCAACCTCCAGATCGAGACCCCAATCATGATCGGGCACATGAGCTACGGGGCGATCAGCTTGAATGCCCAGACCGCACTTGCGAAGGCTGTCAGCCGGGTCGGGACCTTCATGGGTACAGGGGAAGGCGGGCTCCATGAATCGCTCTACCCTTACCAGAAGAACATGATCGTGCAGGTAGCATCCGGCCGGTTCGGCGTGGATATCAACTATCTCGAAAGAGGGGCAGCCATCGAGATCAAGGTCGGGCAGGGCGCCAAACCGGGTATCGGAGGCCACCTGCCGGGCGAGAAGGTCTGCGCCGATGTATCCTGCACCCGCATGATACCGGAGGGGAGCGATGCCATCAGCCCGGCGCCGCACCACGACATTTACAGTATAGAAGATCTCAAGCAGCTCGTCCGCGGTCTAAAGGAGGCAACCGAATGGAAGAAACCGGTTTTTGTAAAAATCGCCGCTGTCCACAACTCCGCGGCGATTGCAGCGGGGATTGCCCGGTCCGGCGCTGATGCAGTGGTTATTGACGGATTCCGGGGCGGGACCGGTGCTGCCCCCCGGGTCTTCCGCGATCATGTTGGCATTCCCGTAGAAGCAGCAGTTGCAAGCGTTGATGCCAAACTCCGGCAGCAGGGCATCCGGAACGAGGTCTCCATCATCGCGAGCGGCGGCATCCGCGAGAGTGCCGATGTTGCCAAGATCATCTGCCTGGGAGCCGATGCCGTCTACATCGGCACATCGGCCCTCGTTGCCATGGGCTGCCGGGTATGCGGCACCTGCTACCGGGGCAATTGTGCGTGGGGTATCGCCACCCAGAAACCAGAGCTCGTTGCACGTCTTGACCCGGAGGTCAATGCCGTGCAGGTCGAGAACCTGATCCATGGCTGGACACTGGAACTGGCAGAACTGATGGGGGCTGCCGGCATCAACAGCATCGAGAGCCTGCGGGGCAACCGCGACCGGCTCCGGGGCTACATGCTTGACGAGGGGCTGATGAAGGTTCTCGATGTGAAGACGGTGGGGGCATGACGATGAAAAACGTCCGCATCGATGCAAAGTACCTCCATTACACCCCCCTCAACAAGCTGATCAGGGCCTCTGTCGCTGACGGGGCAACGGAGATTGTGATCGACAATGTCCTCGGCCAGCGGTTCATCGGAGACGGGCTGCGGGGAAATGGCGTCACCATCACCGTCAACGGGGTTCCCGGTGGCGATCTTGCCATGTTCATGAGCGGCCCCACAATCATAGTAAATGGCAACGCGGACCATGCACCGGGCAATACCATGGACAAGGGTAAAGTGATCATCCATGGCAGTGCGGGGGATGCGGTCGCCCATAGCATGCGGGGCGGCCGGGTCTATGTCCGGGACAACATCGGTTACCGGGGCGGCATTCACATGAAGCAGTACATGGAGAAACGCCCGATACTGGTCATAGGCGGATCTGCCCGGGCATTTCTTGGCGAATACATGGCCGGAGGACTTCTGATAGTCCTCGGGCTGAACGATGTCATCCCGATCTGTGAGCGGGGAGTCGGGAGCGGCATCCATGGCGGCGAGATTATCGTAAGGGGCAGAGTTGACGAAATATACCTTGGTGTCGGAGCAAAACAACTGCCGGTAACTGCAGAGCAGAAAGAGGCCATCAGGCCAATCCTTGAGGACTTTGCACGGGCATTCGGGATCGATCCGGCTCCGCTTCTTGCAGCGGACTACTCACGAATCATCCCGTCCAGTGCACGGCCGTTTGCGAATAAGTATACGTGGGAGTGAGAACGATGGCACAAAAAAGTTATATCGATTTGAAAGCCGAGGTCTGGGATACCGGGAAATGTTCGGGCTGCGGTGCCTGTGTGGCAGTCTGCCCTGCTGATGCAATCTCATTCAAAGAAGGCGAGATGGTGACAAGCCCGGTCAGCAACGGGTATTGCAAGCAGGCAACGGACAATGTCCCGTGCGGGGCATGTTACGCGGTTTGCCCGAGGACAGGTGATGCCCGGCCTGCCGAAACCCTTGGGAACTATATCGAACTCGCCTGCGCCAAAGCAGCATTTGATATCCCGCACAAACAGAGCGGGGGGGCCGTTACGGCAATACTTGCCA
>CAZMCL010000320.1:0-2462 GCA_964564375.1 uncultured Methanoregula sp.
GCGTTTTGATGAGAGTACCCGCCCGAGCGTCTTGAGCGAGCCGGAGTAGTGGCTGATCTTGAGGATCCAGAAGATGCGTGAGAAGCGGATAGCGGAATAAAGACCCGGGTACGCGAGAAGGAACGGGGCGATGAGGAAAGGCAGGACCACAAGGAGATCGATGATTGCAATAGGGCTCGTCATGTACTTCAGCCGGCCCCGGACCGGATCGGCAAACGCCGGGTTCTCCGTACAGCACCAGACCCGCAGGATATACTCGACCGTGAAGACCAGGACCGAGAACGCGGCAAAGACATCCAGCAGGCCCCCGAATGCCTGGAAGATACCGGCATCAGTCTCAAGCACCGCGGCAATTACGTTCAGGAAGATCAGGAGCACAAGAAAGGCCGCAATCAGACGGCCGAGCGGGTGCTCCAGTATGCGGCTCTCAAGGATTTCGTAGGCCTGTGTTTTTGTGCTCGTGTTCATGGGTAATCCGGCCCTCTCTTAGGATATGTTCCTGTTCATCCATATTGGCAATAAAGGCTGGGATAGGGTTGGATGACAGGATCGGCAATCATTCTTCCCGGATTTGGGAAAATGGACAGGCGCGGCGGTCCGGTGCATATATCACATCAACCATGTGCACCGGGAAATTAAAAATGGTGAGTGTGATCAGACCATTGGGAAATTATTCATAAACCCTCAACACAAAAAATTTGGTTTTAAGACAAATTGAATTGCATAATTTAAATAATTGGAAAACCGACACTCATGAGATCAATTATGACAACAGGGACACATTCCATCATTCCTTCTGGCACGCACTACTCTGCCCCGATATCCGGCAGTCGGACTCCGGCAACATCCCGCGTCGGCACAGCAGAATAAAATCCGGTATTTCCAAAACAGCCCTCACCTTCCAGGACCAGCTCCAGTGCAGCAACACTGGCATCTGCCGGACCCGGCCCACAGAACGGTCCCGCAACGACGCTCCGTTCAAAGAAGCATAAACCTGCTACAATCCCAGGAGATCGATCCCCGGCAATGACCCGCACCATCCCCGTCATCATCTGCTTAAGTATCGCCGCTATCGCAACAATTGTACTCTGCACCTTCATCGGCCCGGCAGGCTTCGGGTTTGTGTCTACCGCACCGGGCGCTGCCGATATCATCGGCGGCATCCGGCTCCCCCGGGTCCTTGCCGCTTTCTTCGTTGGCGCCAGCCTCGCCGTTGCCGGTGCCGCGATGCAGGCGCTTTTCAAAAACCCGATGGCAGACCCATACATCCTCGGTACATCGTCCGGAGGGGCGCTGGGGGCGTCCCTTGCGATAGTCTTCTTCGGGGGGCTTTTTGTTCCGGTCTTTGCATGGATCGGAGCAGTCGTTGCCATCCTGATCGTCTGGTCGATTGCCGGGCGCAGAGGTGTAATCTCCGTTGAGACCCTGCTCCTGACCGGCATTGCGGTCTCGTTCTTCTTTTCGGCCATCGTTTCCTTCCTGATCGCCATCGCCGGCCAGAATGTCCACCAGATCATCTTCTGGCTCATGGGCGGGTTCTGGAACGCATCTCCTGCCGACGCAGTCCTGTCGGCCGGCATCCTCATTCCGGCAGGCCTCCTCCTCTTTTTCATGGGACGGGACTTAAACGCCCTCTCGCTTGGGGAAGAGACTGCCGCCCACCTCGGGATCGATGCGGCCCGCGCCCGCTGGACCGTTCTGGGCGGCAGTACCCTGCTCGTTGCGGGCGCCGTCTCCATCGCCGGATCGATCGGGTTTGTCGGGCTGGTCTGCCCGCACATCGTGCGGATGCTCCTTGGGCCGGACAACCGGGTGGTCATCCCCGCCTGCGTCCTTGTCGGGGGAATTCTTCTGGTAATATCCGATACCCTCACCCGCACGTACTTCTCCGACCTGCCGGTCGGGATCATCACGGCATTCATCGGTGCGCCGTTCTTCATCTGGCTCATCTGGCAGCGGGGGGAGGTCACATGACTGGCAGGGACCGCATCAATGCAAAAAACCTCCATGCAGGGTATGGCACGCAGGATATTGTGAAAGCGGTCAGCTGCTCCTTTGCACCGGGCACATTCACCGGCATCATCGGGCCCAACGGCTCCGGCAAGACCACGCTCCTGCGGGCCTTCAGCCGCGTGATACCCTCAAGCGGGATCCTCGAGCTGGATGGCAAAGCAGTCAGCGACCATACCCCGGCAGAACTCGGGATGGCGCTCGGGTTCGTCCCGCAGGACGAGGCCCGCCCGTTCTCGTACACTGTGATGCAGGTCGTCCTGATGGCCCGGTATGCCCGGACAAGCCGGCTCGCCTCGCTCATGCCGGAAGATTATTCCCGGTGCCACCGGGCCCTTGCCCAAACTGGAGTCGCCCACCTTGCCGACCGGTCCATCCGAACCCTGAGCGGAGGGGAATGGCAGCGGGTACTCATTGCCCGTGCCCTTGCGCAGGACACAAAGGTGCTCCTG
>CAZMCL010000321.1:0-2456 GCA_964564375.1 uncultured Methanoregula sp.
GTTCCGTTCAAGAGCGGAGGCATCCAGGATATTGACCACAACGTCCGGGTGATCGTGGGCGATGAACTCGCGGGAGATCTGCTCTTCGGTCGAGAGCGGGGTGATGGAGTAGATGCCCGGAAGGTCGATGATACTGATGCGCCGGCCCCGGTACTCGAGAATTCCTTTGGCCCGCTCAACGGTCTTGCCCGGCCAGTTGCCGATGTCCTGGTCAACACCTGTCAGCTGGTTGAACGTGGCGCTTTTGCCGACATTGGCGTTGCCGGCAAGGGCGACAACAAACTCGTCTTTTGTCTCGTTATGCCGGAACCTGTAGCCGTAACCGTCACGAGGATGGTTGCCCCGCATCAGGAGCGCTCCCCGTATGAGGTGACAAAGATGTGGTCGGCGATGGCGTGATCGATGGCAAGTTTTGTTTTCCGAACAGCTATTTCGACCGGACCGAGGAGGGGGGCCTTTCTTACCAGCTGGATCTCGGTCCGCACTGTCAGCCCAAGATCGGTAAGGCGCTGGATAACACTGTTGTCGCCCCGGATGAACGCGATCGTTGCTTTCTGCCCGGGCACAAGCGAAGTGACCGGGATCAGGGGTTCATCGCGTGTCCCGGAAGGCCCGGGCGTGTTCTCATCAAGGCAGTCCGAACAGGTATCCACTTTCCGGTTGCAGGCTTCGATAAGGCTGCCATGCGGACACCGGGCAGGAGCGTTAAGCATCCTGCAGAGGGCACACTCGGTCTCATCGGAGATGGTATGCTCCATCCTGCAGGCTTCATCATGGACCTTATCCCGGTTGATGTGGAGGACGTCGCTTAAGAACACTTCAAGGAGCCGGTGGCGGCGTTTCACCTTCCGTGCCATCTCCCGGCCTTCATCGGTCAGGGTGGCACCCTTGTAGGGCTTGTAGTGGATAAAACCCTTGTCGGCAAGGGTCTGGAGCGCTTCGGTAACACTGGCCGGGGCTACCTTCATGCACCTTGCGATCGCCGATGTCCTGGCAATCCCGTCGATCTCTTCGATATCAAGGATGCTCTCCAGGTACTCTTCCATCTGGCCGGATGCCATTCCACTCATATTTAGGATGCACTAAACGTATAAATCTGGGGTTTTTTTAATAACCCTGAATCCGGGCTGCTGCCAGGTTGCATACTTTAGGTGCCGGGCCAGAAGAGCGGGGCATTTGTCCACGGCAGGATGGATTGGGCGTTGTTTGGCAGATAACAGGAGAGATTATAAACATTCCGACGAAATAATCTCACCATCAATGTACCTGTACAAGACCGGTATTGCCCAGATCGATGATGTCAGTGGCGGACTCGAAGCAGGGACCAATATCCTGGTCCTCGCCCCCCCGATGAGTTATGCCGAGCAACTGGCTTACGCCCTCACAAAACCCATGCAGGGCGAATACTCCATTGTCCTCTCCACCAATGAACGGGCGTCAGAGGTCATCGATTTTTTCAAACTTGCCGGTGCCGATAAACACTTCACCGGGGTTATCGATGCGATCACCAAGAGTTCCACTCCGAGCATCGTCGACACTCAGCGGCTGATGTTCGTCTCGAGCCCCACAGACCTGACTGGCATCGGGATCAAGTTCTCCAACATGATCGAATCGATCTTTGAGGGGAATTTCTCAGAAGGGGAAACGGGTCTCTTCCCCCCGCCCATCCGCTTCTGTGTCAACTCCATCTCCACGCTCCTGATGTACCGGCGGCTTGAGGTCCTCTACCAGTTCCTTCACGTCCTGACGGCAAAACTCAAAAAAACCGAGGGGATCGGGATCTACCTGTTAAACAACGAGTCGTTCGATGACAAGACGCTCTCCTTAATCAAGCAGCTGATGAACTGCGTCATCGAAGTGAAGGTGGATGCAAACGTCAGTTCGTTTCGCATCCACGGGATCCGGGGCGTGACGGCTGATTGGCAAAAATTTACCGTAACCAAAGGCCAGGTGGTAATCCTCCCATGATATCGACAGGTGTAACCGGTCTGGATGAACTTCTTGGAAATGGTATCCCGCAGGGCAGCCGGGTGCTCTTCAGCCTCGAACCGGGTGTTGACGGCCAGCTCTTCATGATCTCCAGCCTTTCGTGCTCATTGAAGAACGGGCTCTCATGCCTGGTTATCCTCCCAAATGCCACCGTAGATGCGTTCCGGAACGATGCCGTGGCACGGTGCGGTGCCAGGCTTGATATGAAAAAGACCGGGCCGGTCATCTTCCTCGATGCAATTGACCGGGAACGGATCCAGAAGAGCGCAAAAACCCCGGCAGCACAGGCCCGGGAGTGGCAGGCACGGATCCAGAAGATCTGCCGTGAGAACAAAGTGGATGTCATCTTTGCCTACCTCGACCTGCTCAACGAGGATTTCGGGCTTGAAACCGCGCTTTCGATCCTTGAGGCCGGGAGAAATGATGCAAAGACCACCCTCTTCATCGAGCACCTCAATCTTGAAGGC
>CAZMCL010000322.1:0-2449 GCA_964564375.1 uncultured Methanoregula sp.
CAGGATACCTGACTTCAAGTTCTTCCCGATGTGCCGGAGGAGAGCAGAGATGGAGATGGTGCTGCCGGGTTCGAGTTCTTCAAACACCTTCTGCATAAATTCTTCGAAATGTTCAAAGGCCTCGTTGGGGAGATAGACATCGTAGATCCGGTTGATCTCATCGTGCCGCAGTTCGATATCATTGCAGAACGCGGTGCCGTGGAAGTGTTTGCACCCGATTGCCTCGATGATGTCGTGCGTGAGATTGGCGCCGGTCGAAACGAGGATATCGATATGGCCGGCTTTTATCAGGTCAGAAACGATCCCGCCCATGCCCGCCGGCACCATTGCGCCGGCAAGCCCGAAAAATTTCGTGGTCTCCGTATCTTTAAGCATCTGCTCCCAGATGTCCGCGGCACGGGCAAGCGATCCCCCGTTGTAGGCGCCGGCCTTCCCCATCGCAACGACCAGTTCGTTTACCGTCATCTGCGGTTTCACATGGAGCTGGTTTACTGGAATCTCGCATGGCTGTGTCATGTTTCTCCCCCGTTTTGTTGCAAGGGTATTGGTGTTCTCTAAAGATAACTGTGTTTAGGGGGAATTTACGTCACTCACGGGCATGATATAAACAATCCCCCTGCCCGCAGGGGCTTTGCTTATCGGTATAGTAATATTAGGGACATACAGTCAGTCAGGGCTGTCTGAAAACCCGGAAATACGGAATCAGATATGACCGGTCTCCATTTCGCAGCCTGCCCCCCCATCCTGTTTACGACATAATGTCTGGCTAATATATTCAGCATCATTAGCAGGAAGATTTTTACCCTTTCAGGATGGTCTATGCTCTATGCAGGAAGTGCGGTTAACCATCAGGAAGCGGGCATTCCCGAGTGAAGGCCGGGTGCGGCTCAATGTCGCCCACCTGCCCGAGCTCGGGATCAAAGAAGGGGATCATGTCGATCTCGTCAATAATGCCACGCAGAAAACCGTCACCACGACGGTTATCGCCGACACCATGGTGCAGGAAGGACAGATCCGGGTAAGTACCGAGGACCTTGAGGTGCTCGGTCTCCAGGATGGGGGGGAAGTCCTTGTCAGGAAAACCCCGCTGCTGGAAGAGAAGATCAAAAAGGCAGCGGCAGATGCCAATGTATCGTTTTCCAAAAGCGTTGACAAACTTGATGACGCGGTCAGGAAAACCGCCGGTGATGTGAAGACCGGCGCGGAAAAAACTGCAGATTCGGTAAAAAAAGAGGCAAAGAAAGCATCGGACAGTATCGGAAAGGCTGCTGCAAACACTGCCGATACGGTGAAAGAAACGGTGAAAAAAGCCACCGGATCCGATAAGGATCTCTAAAAACAGGCCGGTTGTTGGAAGAAATGGATGAAAAATCCGTTATGGGGAAAAATTAATGGCAGCAGAAGCAGTGATCACTGACACCGTTGTCACGGGGATCCTGATATTTCTCGGGATGGTGGTTGTGTACCTCATCGTCCGTGAGATCCGGATCATGAAGACGGCAAATCGCACGGTCGAACTGGAGCTCGAAAAGGACAAACTCAAACTCCTCCGGGAGCATGAGGCATCAAAGGGGTTCCCGTTTACGCGGCTCTCTCATGAACAGACGGCCGAGATTAAGACTGTTGAAGATGATAATACAAACCTTGAAACGGGAATCTTCGCAAAGGAAAAACTTATTGAATCGCGGCTGACCCGGCTTGAGCATCTCGTGAAAACAAGAAAACTGGATAATCTGTTAGGGAATATCCAGCAACAGGAAAAGAAGGTGAAATAAAGCCATGTACCCGGTAATCAACCAGAATCCGGACCAGAATAGTACCGGAGAATCGTTCTGGGACAAGTTATCGCATGTCCCAAAAACAATTGAGTCCCGTATCCCGACATTCGACAAATCACTTGACGCCTATTTTGACCAGAACTTTACAGCCCTCATCGAGGAATGGGATCTTGTAACCGACAGCGACCTCCACCGGCTTGAAAACCGGCTTGCACACGTGAGCAATGATATCAGTGACCTCTATGCAGGAAAAATGAGTATCGAAGCGCGGGCAAAAAAACTCGATGACGTAATATCATCAGTGGAGAAATCGGTATGATTGGGATGAACAAGTACCTCAACGCCTATGTGGACCGCCGGATGAAATTTATCGTTGACGAATGGGATCTCTCAACGAATGCGGATCTCTCTGATTTTGTGAGCCGTCTTGATGCACTGGAACAGGAGATCCCCCGGCTGAAAGCATTTGAGCAGGCAGCATCGGACAAGCTCACCGAGCTTGAAAACCGTGCCAGTAAACTTACGGGGAGGGTCTGAAATGGAGATTTTGGAATTTATCATAATCGTCATCATCCTGTGTGCCCTCATTCTCCTGATCTATTACTTCATCCGTGGCGCAAAAGGCGACATCTCGCTTGCCCGCCCGGTGGAGAGCCGGGTGGATGAGTACC
>CAZMCL010000323.1:0-2432 GCA_964564375.1 uncultured Methanoregula sp.
ATTCTGTCTCGATGGGAAGTGGGATCCAGAGGCGGAGGGTGCCGGTCTTTGGCAGATTGCCGGCGGCAATACTGAGGGCTTCCGTGCCTTCCCATGCTACAGGGTTGACGTACGCATCGCCGCTCTCCGGGGCGGGGGCGAGCGCGAGTGATTTGATATCATCGTAACCGTGTGTGCTGCCATCTGCAGCGGTCTGCAGGCGCATCAGATCGATATTGTGAAACCTGATATTGTTGATGGTTTCTGTAAAATACCATTCTTCGCCGTCGCTTTCTATGCACTGGCTCTTATTTGAGGGGAGCCAGGACACCTTCCGTTCGGCTGATACATTCGGGAACGCCTCGTCAATAGCAGCAGAGATCTCTGAGCCGTTGTACGGGAACTCCAGGGTCAGTCTAGCTGATATCGAGGCCTTGTCAAAAGCCTTCTTTGCACCGGCCGCGTTGCCCTCGGCTTTGTACTGAGTGTACGCTTCTGTATACAGCTTTTCAGCAGAATGGAAGTTGTCGTTCGCAAACTCGCTCTCCGCCTGCGCAAAGAGGCTGTCGCCCTTTGATGATGCAGGCGCATCCATCCGGCCTCCTGATGTGCAGCCGGCTGCAAGAAGGACGAGGACTATTGTGGGAAGTATCACAATTGGTTTCATGGTTCAACCCCTTGTCTGGTAATGGATACAGGGAGATAACGCGGGATAAAGGTTGGGAATAACTATCGTAAAGTTATGATCCAGACGGTCCGGCGGATGGATACGGGATAATAAGGTACTTTCCGGATAAAAAAGAGAGTTATTCCGGTCTTTACGCTTTTTTCACGATAACCTTCCAGTCACTGAGCAGGCCGAGCTCCGGGTCCTCCGTGCACGTATCGCACACGGCTTTGGGCGACTGGACAACCATATCGAACATCACCACGTCGCCCGGATCCGGGGTGATTGGGATATCGACATCCTTCTGGATGACATAACGGTACGGGTCAAGGTTGCTTGCATAGTATGCCTTGTACTGGTGCCGTTCGTCATCGGTTGCATCGTAAGACCATTCGGCACTCTCCGCGATAGTCACATCGTTGGGGACCCAGCCATAGCCCGGCAAATAGTATTCAGACCAGAAATGGGTGCCAGCATGGCCGGGAACCAGCTGGTAGCCGCCGATGGCCCGGGCGGGGATGCCGAGCGAGCGGCAGAGGGCCGCTAAGTACATGCTCTGCGTGCCGCAGTCCCCGAAACCCGATTCGAGCATATAGACGGATTCCGGTGTGCCGGACGCACTGAGCCTCACGTGGGGGACATTGCTGTAGTAGTGCCCTATAACATGCCAGTAGAGCTTCTCTGCCTGCAGGTACGGGTTGGTCTCGGTGCCGACAATCTCGAGCGCCTTTGCCTTTATTTCAGGAGTGATGACGATGTTTTTACCCGATGCGGTGTATTTTTTATACTCCGGGTCGCTCGTGTCGTAACTCCCGACCTTTGCCAGGTCGATAATGAACCGCTGCTCGTACTGGGTATAGCCAAACCGGGCGGTGACATTGAGGAAATCGCCGCTCACCTGGTCAAGCGGGATCTCGAGGTATACAAGGCCCATGTCTGCACCGGTGACGGTCTGCGATTTGACGTATTGTACCGGTTCTACCGATATGATCGTGACGTCGCGCTGCGATTCCGTTTCAACGGGGAGGGGGATCCAGAGGTGAAGGGTGCCGGTCTTTGGCAGATCGCCTGCCGGGATACTGAGCAGTTCCGTGCCTTCCCATGCTATCGGGTTCTGGTAATTCCCTGAACCCTCAAACGGCGGGGCAAACGCAATGGATTTCATCTGGTCGTAAAATGGTGTCTCGCCCTTTTTTGCGGTTGCTTCGCGTATCAGGTCAAAGTTATGGGACCTGATATTGGGAATTGTATTTGCAAAGTACCATACTTCGCCATCGCTCGTGATGCACTGGCTCTGGTCGCAGGGGAGCCAGCTGGCTTTCCGTTCTGCGGATACTTCCGGGAACGTCTCGTCGATGAGAGCGACAATCTCCGAGCGGTTGTAGGGAAACTCGATGGTCATCATTACCGCGGTCGAATCCTTGTTATAAGCGTCCTTTGCGGCGGCCATGTTGCCCTCGGCCTTATACTGATCGTACGCGTCTCCGTAGAGTTTTGCTGCTGCATGGAAGTTGTCCTTTGCATACTCGCTTTCCGCCTGATTGTAGAGTGTGTCTCCCTGTGATGCAGGGGTATTCGTCTGGCCGGATGTGCAACCCGCAGCAAGGATAGCCACGAAAAGAAGGAGAATCGTGATCGTCAGAATTCGTTTCATAAGGCACCTGTTTTATGGTAAATAAGAGACTGGCGGGAGGGGTGATTAAGGTTGGGGGAGGACCCCCGTTACTACACCATACCGAACGAACAATTATCCCAGATTTACTCCAACATTCTTCTATGACTCCCA
>CAZMCL010000324.1:0-2432 GCA_964564375.1 uncultured Methanoregula sp.
GCGGGCCGTTTTGTTCAGGATCTCGGCAAGACTTGGGACGGTTCTGCCTGAGTCCCCGGATACGAGTTCCTTGATGTAGAGGCCAGCTTCGCCGAGGACTTCAACAATAAATTTTCCGTCCTGCTGCCCTGCACACTCGATATCGAGGACTTTTCGCTCCCGGATCTTGTCTGCTCTCCGGTGTGCGACCCGTTCGGGCGTGCGCTGCTGTATTGTGACGCCCTTCAAGGTTTTTGTGGCTTTTGCGAACTCATCCGCAGAGACTGTGCCGTCAACCTCAACCAGGATCCTGTATTTTTTATGCGCTTTGTTGGATTTAAGGGTTTCCACCTCTGCACGATCCGCCCAGCGGGTCAGGGCAACCGAAACGCGGCCATCTGCTGTCCGGTTGATCTCCTTTTCGAGTTCCTCAAGGTCGATAGAGCGCAACTTCGGCTCGACCACTTCGAGTATAAACGGCCGGCCGGTACCGATCATGCGGGCATCGATGTCTTCCCTCCCCGCGCCGTGCAGGATGGCATTGGTGGCTCCAAACGCGGCAATAACCGGCCGGCCGATCAGCTCCTCAACAGAATCAAGGTATTGCGCGCCGGTGAAATTGCACTTCTCGCATCCCTTGCCCCGGCAGGCGCGGCAGTCCCAGTGTGTCTGGGGGATGCCCCGCTCGAACTTCTGGTACCGGCCATAGAAGAAGACCGAGTTGACCTGTACTTCCACATTGCCACCGGATGCATCAAGAATGATCACGACATCGGGTTTTTTGAAATCAACAACCTTACCGATCCGTGCCGAAACGGCCTTGCCCACTTCACGGTTCACTTCCGACTTGAAGGGCTCCGGGTCCTCAAGCGACAGATCGCTCCAGACCATCTCCTCGTTCTCGGCAATGAGAGGGGGAACCCGGCACCCGACAAGGAGCGTGGAGAACTCAAGATCTTTGACCGCTTCTACAACACGGTCGGCCCAAAGGGAGACATTGTCAAAGAAGTTCCCGCAGACCCAGCAGCTGCCGGAGGCTTTTTTGTAGGGTGTGTTCGTTGCAAGGGCATGGGCGATCCTCAGGCCACGCCCGCGTTCGTCATTCGAAAGACCAAATGAGCGTTTCCCGAAGAAACGGCCAAGGCAGTGGTCACACGTCTCGCCATAGGCAAGGATAGCCGTAACATTCTCGTTTATGTCCATGATGCAGTTCTCCGGTCCAGTTCGTTATGCAGGACGGTTATTGTATGATCGGCATGCAGGCACTTTGGCCCCACCGAATAGCGCGGGCAGTTGCTGAGCAGTTCCTCTTCCGGCCCCGTGAAGTTCAGGTGGTCCGAGAGGATATAAGCATCCGGTAGCCCGGTGGCCTTCCGTATATCCGTCCCCTGCTCATCCAGCACGGCAAACTGGTGTTCTGAAAGTATTCGTTCAAGGCCGCCTTTCCGGATGAACACACCCTGTGATGCTTCGCGGAACTCGCTCCCGCAGGGTGTGTCGATTACCTTCTTAATGAGAGCCCCGGCACTCCGTTCATCTGGTGAAAGGGAGCGCACCTGTTCACCGGAGAACTTCACCGTCTTTGGCCCGGCCGGCTCCCCGCAGAGGATGAGATAGCAGTCCACATCCCGCCGCAGGTCGTGCGAGAGGAAGAGTCCGGCGTTCACGCACCGGCAGAGCACATCCATGCGCCCGCCACTGCCGGGTAAATCATTAAGGGAGAATCCCCCGTCCGTCCGGGCAAGGTGCCCGATGATGGCAAAGGACGTCATCTCACTGCATTCCAGAGAAGCGCTTCATCATGCGCTGCATGTTGAATCTCCCGCCGCTTGCGCCACGCATCCCTTTGAGGGTGCGCTGCATCATTTTGTAATATTTTAAGAGTTCACGCACCTCGTCGGGGGTTGCACCCGCCCCGTGGGCGATCCGCTGCATGCGGGAGCTGTTGATAAGAGCCGGGTCATCGAGTTCCTTTGGAGTCATAGAGTCCATAATGATCCGGTACCGCACCATCTTGGTGCTGGTGACATCGTACACGCCCTCAGGCAGTTGCATGTTCCCGAGCGGGAGCATGCCCATGATTTGCTTCAGGGGGCCCATCTTGTTGAGCGCCTCGAGCTGTTTGTACATGTCACGGAGGGTGAACTTACCCTTCATCATGGCATTGACATCGACATCCTCGGGTTTGAGTGCCTCACCTGCCTTCTCCATGAGGGCTTTCATATCACCCATGCCAAGGAGGCGCGAGATGAACCCGTCAGGGTCGAACCGCTCGAGGTCCTCAATGGTCTCCCCGCTACCGATGAATGCGATACCGCTCTTGGTCTCGGCAACCGCCGACATTGCACCACCACCTTTTGCGGTTCCGTCCATCTTGGTGATGATGACCCCGTCAATCCCGATCGCTTCGTGGAAGCGCCGGGCCTGCTCGCTTGCCTGCTGTCCGAGCGCCG
>CAZMCL010000325.1:0-2414 GCA_964564375.1 uncultured Methanoregula sp.
GCCGCTCCTGATCCTCCAGAACAGCTATACCTACCTGGAGGCGGGCATTCTTGTCACCGCTTTCAACATGGTCTCCTCGTTTGCCCAGCCGGCCTTCGGCATCCTCTCCGACCGGCGCGGGCTCATCGTACCGCTGGGTGCAGTACTCTTCACCTCGGCACTCTTTGTCAGCCTGATGGGGATTGCGGACAGTTACCTGCTCCTTATCCTATGCTCGGCCCTCTCGGCGCTCGGGCATGCCTGCTTCCACCCGTCGGCGCTCTCGATTGTCTCCCGGCTCTGCACTAATGAGAACAGGGGCCAGCTGACCTCGTATTTTGTCGTGGGGGGCAACATCGGGTATGCCATCGGGCCGGTCCTTGCCGGCATCGTCGTCACCCTCTTCGGGCTCCATGGGCTGTTGCTCCTCCTCATCCCGGCCGGGATCACCGCACTCTTAATTCACCGGGTGGTGCCGCAGAGCCTGTTTACCCCCGGTGTGACACATATGGAGGAGTCCGGGAGCACCGCCCCACCGGTGGACTACCGCCCGTTCTCAATCCTGATGGGCTCGACCATCCTCCGGTCGTGGGCAATCTTCGTCACAATCACCTACTTCCCGGTATACCTCGTCAGCCGGGGGTACGAGCTGGTAACGGCAAGCATGCTGCTCTCCATCATGCTCTTAATCGGTGTCGTCGGCCAGATCGTCGGCGGGCACCTCTCGGACCGGTACGGCCGCCGGGAGTACATGATCGCCGGCCTTCTCTGCGGCATCCCGCCGTTCCTCGTCTTCATGGCAACGGGCGGCATGCTCTCGCTTGCTGCCATGTTCATCTTCGGGTTCTGCGTCTGGTCGACCTTCTCCGTGGCAGTTGCCATGGGCCACGAGCTCCTCCCGGGAAGGGTTGGTCTTGCCTCAGGAATGATGCTTGGTCTTGCCATCGGGTTTGGCGGGCTTGGCGTTGCGGTAAACGGCATCATCGCGGATATGTACTCGCTTGACCTCGCGCTGCTCATCATCATCATCCCGCTCTTTATCGCCGCATCCCTGATGCTCGTGCTCCCGTACCCGTGGAAGGTGCTCGGGCGGTATTTTGCGCGGGAATAATAAAAAAAAGGTCTTGTTATACCTTCACCACAAGGCACTGCGACCCGGCGGTCTCGAGCACAGGTTCCGTCATGCCTTCGAAGAAGTCGTCAAACGCCTTCTTGACGCCGGGAGCATTGATATGATCATGGGAGAGGAGGATGCCCCCGGGGTTCATGCGGGAGTAGAAGAACTCTAAACAGAGCTTCGTGCTCTCATAACAGTCCACGTCAAGGTTCACCATCGAGAACTTCTTGTCCTTCACCGGGTCTGACGTATCAGGAAAGATGCCCTTGTAGAAGTGGACATTCTTGTCATGCTTCAGGTATTTTTTGACATCATCATACGATGCGGCGAACTTGCCCTCGTAAAACGGCCAGACCATGTCGATCTCGTCGACTTTGGGCAGGCCTTCGAACGTGTCGAAGAGGTGAAGCGCCTTGTCGCCCTTTGCCGAACAGATGATCTTTGCCGAGCCCCCCTTGTAGACACCTACTTCCGCGATATCTCCCGGGATCTTCTGTGTACGTTTCACCACCATGTAGATATGATACGCCTCAATATCTTCGATGAGGAGCTCGGTCTCGGAGCGGATCTTTGCCAGCTGCTTTACAAACGCCTTGCGATCGTCGCAGCCATAATGGGAGAGCCTGCCCCGCATGGCAATATCACGGCCCGAAAAAGGATGGAAGATCGCAAACTTCCGCAGCTTTGAGATGTATTTGCTGGGAACAACGGAATCGAAGATCCAGATCATATTCTTCTTGGGGAGCAGGCTCATGCCTTATACACTATGCTCTTTGGAAATTTATATACAACCCCACTAATTTCCCGCAGGTTTTCAATAACACCGGCAGTTTGTGGAGAGTTACCATGCAGGCAGAATTCTGCCAGAAGTATCATACGGGGGTTCCAGAACCTCGTGCCAGACAAGATCAGGACTGGATTCACTGCATGGGTTCCGGCGGCGGGGCATCCACGTCCAGCTCGTCAAGGAACGGCATTAACCCGGTCACAAAGAGACAGGAACTGCCGTCCCTGCCGGTGGGGCGCTCCCCCGCGGTCACGATCTCTATTTTGAGCGGGAAAGCATCCATGGTTGCCTCGAACGACGGGTCGTTCTCGCGGGTGAAGCGAAGGAAACTGTTCACATCGATATAGGGGCGTTCGAACTCGGAAAAGGAGCCGAATTCTTCCTTGACTGAGGCGAACGTGCGGTTACGGGCAAGGTCTTCTTCGAAAAAGAGTATGACCTCGATTGCATAGGTATTGGCAAGGGCGCCGAGTTTCCGGACATCCACCTGTGCGCCACTGGTGATCCCCACAGATTTCAGTTTCTCTTCAG
>CAZMCL010000326.1:0-2404 GCA_964564375.1 uncultured Methanoregula sp.
CCGGTCCACGCCTCCGAGTGCGGATATGACAAGTCCCATCATGATGGGGATGATGAGGACGGTCTGCCCGAGGATCATCCCCCCCGGGGTAAAGAGGAGGCCGAAAAATCCCATCGGGCCGCTCCGGGAGATCAGGAGATAAACAACGAGGCCGACAACCACGGTCGGTACGGAATAGAGGGTCTGGATGAGAATGATCAGCGCACGTTTGCCGTAAAATTCATGAAAATGGATAAAGCCCCCGGCAGGAATCGCGATGAGGGCAGAAAGGAGTGTTGCCGTGAGGGAGATGTACAGGGAGAGTGCCGCGATCTGCATTACCTCCGGGTTGAGGGTTATGATGAGGTGTATCGCCTGGGAAATTCCCTCGGTAATGTCGTTCAAACCTGTTCACTCCCAAAAAAAAAATTATCCGGTGCGGCTCCTGCCCGTTTCCTGCTGGAAAGATTAATTCCTATGATCACCTTTACTTTATTCTAATTATTGTTAATGATCTCATCCGATCACATCCCCGTGACCGGATACGAGCACTCACCCTGTGGTGAGTCAGAATCCTGCTGCTGATTCCCGTGTCCCAAAACGACCTGCCCCCCCTGCGCTTCACCCTCCCCGAGCTGGCCGGATCGCTTGGAGACTTTGGGACGATCATCCCGCTCATCCTCGCCGTTTCCCTTGTCTCGGATGTCAGCCCGCGGTATATCCTTCTCTTCATCGGTATCTGGTTCATTCTCGCCGGCCTGTATTACCGGCTGCCGGTCCCAATAGAACCGATGAAAGCGGTGGCGGTGATCGTGATTGCGGGGGGAATTGCCTCCGGTGAGATTGCTGCTGCCGGGATAATCCTCGGGGTAATCTTTCTGCTGCTTGGGGCAGGCAGGCTCTTTGCGGTGATCCAGAGATGGGTGCCGCAAAGCGTTGTGCGGGGGATCCAGTTCGGCCTTGCGCTGCTGCTCTTAAAATCTTCAGCAGGGTTTGTGATGCAGGATCCACTCCTTTTCGGCACTGGAATTTTTATTATTATTCTCTTCTTTGTTGCCGTACGATATCGGAAAATTCCTGATCTATCCTCGCTGTGCGTGATCGCTGTCGGTATCCTTGCCGGTCTTGTGCTGAATGGTATCCCCCCGATGAGCTTCATCCCGGCACCGCAGCTGGTCATCCCCATTCCCTCAGATTTCTCATCCGCCTTTGGGACGCTCGTGCTTCCGCAGCTGGTGCTCACGATAGCCAACGCGATCCTGGCAACTTCGCTTCTGACAACGGACCTGTTTAAGCGGGAGATCCCTCCCAAAAAGCTCTCCACAACCATCGGCCTGATGAACCTAGTTTCCGTGCCCTTTGGCGGGTTCCCGATGTGTCACGGGGCGGGGGGGCTCGCCGGCCAGTGCCGGTACGGGGCGCGAACCGGCGGCTCGGATATTTTTGCCGGCCTTATCTTCATTGTGCTTGCGCTCTTTTTTTCGTCACCGGAAGTCCTCTCCATCATACCGGTCGGTATCCTGGGAGCGCTGCTGGTATTTGTGGGATTCGAGCTTATCCGTCACGGCATCAAGACTGACTCGTATGTCGTGACCGGTCTTATCGGAGTTATCGCTCTGCTCAGTTCAATGACGGTTGCGTTTATTGTGGGGATGGCAATGGCATATGTCCTGATCCGGTGGAACAGGATGAAACGGGAGCAGGCGGGAAGCAGCTGAAAAAAAAGAAAGGTCCGGTTTACGATGCAGCCGTTGTTGCTGCAGGAGCAACTACCACTACGGTTACGTCCGTTGCCGGGGTCGTAAAGTCAGCTGTGACGCCCGGAGGTACACCCGCAGTCATCGGCTTGAACAGGGTCTTGCCGAGCTTGTTGCCGTTCTTGTCCATGTCGTAATTCCCGATATCTTCCATGGTTTCCGGAGAGATTAAGAAGTTGACGAAGTTGTTTGCCATCTGGATCTTTTCAGCGGGCTGGTTGACATTGTACACCGTCATGACACTGTACAGGTTCAGCAGGCTCGATCCCTCTGAGACGATCGGCACGAGATCGAGGTTTTTCGCATAGGCAAGGAATGTGCCTTCATCGGTCAGGGTATATGCGCCCTTTTCGCTTGCCATCTGGAGGGTATCTCCCATGCCCTTGCCGGCCTCGACATACCAGTCCCCGGATTTCTGGACATTGACAGAATAATTGTATCCTGCGTTCTTCCAGATGGTCTTCTCTGCAGAGTGGGTACCGGAATTGTCACCGCGGGAGACAAAGACTACCTTTGTGTCACCGGCCTTGCCCTTTTCCATGAGCGTCTTGAAAGCGTCCTCGGGTGTCATGTCCTTTATCCCGGCCGGATCGTTCTCGGGGCCGACGATAATGAAGTAGTTGTAGGCGAACGTACGGCGGTTCAGCCCGTTGCCTCCATCCATGAAC
>CAZMCL010000327.1:0-2403 GCA_964564375.1 uncultured Methanoregula sp.
GGAACTGCACAGGAACATGCGGAGACGAAGAGATGACGGTAAAGGTTAAGTTTTTTGCACGGTTCCGGGAACTGCTCGGTACGGATATTCTCATTGAGCCCCCTGAAGGTACAACCATTGCAGCGCTCGTCTCGGACCTTGCCTCTAAAAATCCGGAGGGGTTCGATGCGATCTTCGATGAGCAGGGCACGTTCCGGGAGTTCGTGATCCTGATGCAGAATGGCAGGCGCGTGGAGACTGCCGATGCCGGCACGATCATGGTTACGGATGGCGACGAGATCGCAGTCTTCCCTCCTGTTGCCGGGGGATGAGGTGGAGTTCGATGATACGGATACAAAAAGAAGATGTGGATATCGCGGCGCTGATAGCAGCGGCAAAAACGCCCGGGGTGGGTGCGGTGGTGGTCTTTGACGGGATCGTGCGGGACGACGACATCACCGAGATGGAACTGGAGGCGTACGAGGATGTTGCGGTTGTTGAGATGGAGAAGATCGCAAAGGAGGCCACCGAAAAGTTCGGGCTCCTGCACGTTTCCATCGTCCACCGGATCGGGAGGCTTGCGATTGGCGAGAACATCGTTGCCATTGTGGTGAGCTCCAGCCACCGCCATGAGGCCTATGCCGGGTCGCGTTTCATCATCGATGCGATCAAGCACAGTGTCCCGCTCTGGAAAAAGGAGCTCACCCGTAATGGCGGGCGGTGGGTGGATGGCGAGCACGGTCACGGGGCCGGCCGGCCCGGCGCGTAATCTTTCCGCCCGGGATCTCACTCATTCACTCAACAGGACTTCAAAAGGATCTTTTTGTAAGCATGTACCAGGTATCCTACGGCTCGTACTTCTCTTCCCGGAACAGCGGGGCAGCGAGTGCGATGTAGGCCGGCGTGCCGTACGCGATGGCAACATCGCCTGCTTCAAGGAGCGTCTCACCGCTCAACCCGGTGGTGGTTTCTTCTCCCCGGTGCAGGGCAAGGATGGTGATGTTGTGGCGCTTACGCAGGTTGAGTTCACCCAGCGTCTTTCCTGCAAGTGGCGATCCTTCCTTGATTGTGAAGGCGGTGATGGTGATATTGGGGATATTTTTTACCAGATCAGGCAGGGTCCCCTGCGGGGTGCTCCTGCTCCGGAACATCTGGTACCCCCCGGCCCGGACCTCTTTTACAAAGGATTCGATCCGGTCACGTGGGATCAGGTACTTATGGAGCACCACTGTGAAGATCTCGATCGAAGTCTCGAACTCCTCAGCGATCACCTCGTCGGCCCCCGCAAGGTAGAGCGCTTCCATCTCGTTGACGTACCGCGTCCGGACGGTAATAATGATGCTGGAGTTGAGCCTTCTTACCTGTGCCGTGATCTTCCGTGTTGCAACCGGGTCGTTGATGGCAATGACGGCAATGCGGGCTGAATGGACGCCTGCATGGTTCAGCACCCCCTCATTTGTGGCATCTCCGAAAATGACCGGTTCCCCCTCGAGCCGTGCCTCGGTCACGAGATCGGGGTTTAACTCGATAATGGAATAAGGGATCTGGCTCTGGCGGGCGGCCCGGGCAAGGTTCTGTCCCGTTACCCCGTACCCGATAACCACGAGATGGTCCCGCCGTTCCGGGTGACGCTTTCCGTCGTCAATCCCGCACGTGCCCTGGGCAAGGGCCGAGAGCGCAGGCAACCGGCAGAGCTGGGCGGTGAGCGGCTGGCCGATTCCCAGCATGAACGGGGTGGTGGCCATGGTGATAAGGGCGATTGCCAGGAAAAGCTGGTAAAGGTCCACCGGGAGGAGGCCGACAGCTGTACCGCTCTGGGCGATAATAAACGAGAACTCCCCGACCTGTGCAAGGGCAAGGCCCGTGAGTGCGGCAGTCCTCAAGGGATAGCCGAGAGCGAGGGGCGCTGCCGTTGCAAGGAAGGCCTTTGCCACAAGGACGACCACGATGAGGAAGAGAACCAGCCAGATATTGAGATACACGAAGTGAATGTCGAGGAGCATACCGACCGAGATGAAGAAGAAGCTCGTGAAGATGTCCCGGAAGGGCAGGACGATGCTCACGGCCTGGTGGCTGTATTCTGATCCTGAGATGAGGAGTCCTGCAAGGAGCGCTCCGATGGCAAGCGAGATGCCGGTGAAGGAGATCAGCCATGCAACCCCGAAGCAGATGATGATGATGAAGAGAAGGAACAGTTCCTGGTTCCTGGTCCGGGCGATCTCGTAGAGGAGGTGGGGGATTACCCACCGGGCGCAGGCGACAAGGATGAGAACGATGAAAATGTCCTTAACAATCAGCAGCAGGAGCGACTCCGATGGCATGAACGGTTCGATACTGAAGAGGGTGCTGCTTGCAAGGAGCGGGATTGCCATGATCATCGGGATGGCGGCAAGATCCTGGAAGATGAGGATCCCGAGAGCGATG
>CAZMCL010000328.1:0-2397 GCA_964564375.1 uncultured Methanoregula sp.
TAATCCTCATTATTGAAGCCGGGGACCCGCTGAGCCCGGAAGTCCTCTCGTATATCGATAATCTTGAAACGGATTTGCGGCAGCAGCAGAATGTCAAGAGTGTACAAAGCATCACTGATGTCTTAAAAGCGTTCAATGGGGGAACACTTCCGTCTTCGCGGACTGACACGGATCGTATTGTCAATTCGCTTCCCAAAAGCACCCGCGACCTGCTCTATCCTTCCAATGTCCTGACCCTGGTCCAAATCAAGCTCACACCGGGATTATCTGAGTCTGTCCAAGCATCAATACTGAATAATATCGGTTCAACCGTGGGTTCATTTGATGCCCCTCCCGGGGTAACTGTCGAGATCTCCGGCTCCCCTGCCTTCTCCCAGCAGATGGGGGAGGGGCTCATGAGTAATATGGCCATCCTCATTGGCGGAGCTCTAATCCTGATGGTAATCACGATGGGCATCCTGTTCTCCTATGTCCGCCACCGGTTTATGCCAGTCCTTCTCGTAGCGCTCGGCCTTGTGACTTCGCTGGGCCTGATGGGACTCTTTGGAATCAGCCTGAACATGGCGGTAATCGGGGCCTTCCCGGTCCTTATTGGCCTTGGGATTGACTATGCGATCCAGTTCCACGCCCGGTTCGATGAAGAGGCGAGGAAAGGATCGCTAAACGACGCAGTCTTTGTCACCGTGACCCGCACCGGCCCTGCAGTCATGTATGCGATGCTGGCCACATCGATGGGATTTATTGCCATGCAGGTCTCGACCGTTCCGATGATCCGCTCGTTTGGTATCGTATCGATCATTGGCATCAATACCTGTTTCTGGATATCCTGCATCGGTATGCCCACGCTCGCCCTTCTCCTGAACTACCAGCCCAAACAGCAGACCGGACAGTGTTATGCAGTCGGAACCGATGCTTGCGATTCGATAATACCCGGTACTGAAAATCACCGAAACAACAAGGGCAGGAAAAAAGGATCCTTCTCCTATGGGCAGTTCTTAACGGATACTTCGGTCAGGATTGCCAGAAACCCGATCCCGGTCCTGCTCATCGCAGGTCTTATTGCCCTCATCGGGTTCCAGATTGACCCGACCATCCCGGTTGAATCGAGCGAGAACGCATTTGTCCCCTCGGATATGCCGGCCAAAATTAACATCGATAAGGTTACCCGCGTAATCGGGGCAACCGGAACATCGGATCTCCTGGTCCAGGGATCCCGGGTTACGGATCTCAATACGGTGCAGTGGATGCTGGAGTTCCAGGATTACGCGCAATCGCGTCATGCACAGATTACCGGGTCGACCAGCATTGCCACGTCTATACTTGAATATAATGATGGCGTGATGCCGGAAACCCAGGCCGAGCTTGAAGCAGTGCTCCTGAAGATACCTGAGGATACAAAAAAGTCGGTATTGAGCGACCCGATGTGCGGGCTCATCCGGTTCAGTACTAATTACATCCCGATGGACCAGGAGAACAGCTTAAAAGAACAGATCATCAAGGATATCGAGTTTTTTGAACCTCCTGTCGGTATCACGGTAGAACCGGCCGGGGATTTCGAACTCTTCACCAGCCTCCTCGGGGCGATGTCGGAATCCAAGGACATCATGACCATCCTCGGGTTCATCTTTGTCTTCGTCTTCCTGATTCTTGTCTACCGGCACCTTCATGCTGTCTCCCCCATCATTCCTATCATTTTCGTGGTGGGCTGGAATGCGGTCATGATGTACATGATAGGTCTCACGTACAACCCGCTTACAGCAACCCTGGGATCGATGACAATCGGTGTTGCAGCCGAATATACGATCCTTGTCATGGAACGCTATGCCGAGGAAGAGGAGCGGTTGCATGATCCCATCCTTGCCATTCAGGAGAGCGTCCAGAAGATCGGCACCGCAATCACGGTATCGGGTCTCGCAACATTCTTTGGCTTCTCTGCGCTTTGCCTTGCAACATTTCCCATCATCAGCAACTTTGGTATCTCAACCCTCATTGCGGTCGGTTTCTCACTGATGAGTGCAATATTCATTATGCCGGCCGTCCTCTCGATTGTCGGGCAGTTATCAGAATGGCTGGATAAGCGAAAAGCCGTGACTCTCTGAATAATCTTTTTTTGTCTCGGATAGGCCGTTCGTAAATTATTAATAGCAACCCGCTCAACGCAATAATACAATTAAAATGAAGTTAAAACAAGTAAATCTTCATTAAATTGGTTATGGTGAAATTATGCATATTATGGAAGGATTCCTGCCCTGGCAATGGTGTCTGGTCTGGTGGATCATTGCTCTGCCCTGCCTCATCTACGGTTTTTACCAGCTGAAAAAAGTCCTGGCTGCTGATCGCGAGGCACTCCCGCTTTTAGGGGTGACCGGAGGATTCATTTTCATCCTCTCGTCTTTG
>CAZMCL010000329.1:0-2395 GCA_964564375.1 uncultured Methanoregula sp.
CGAACCGGTCGCGAATGGATGGCGGGAGATTGGAATCGGGGATGACACTGAACCCGAAGCTGCCGTAAAAGTCTACAAGCTCGGTCTTGGATTGCATGTACAGGTTCTCGCTCCGGCCGCATTCCTCGATTAAGAGCTGCATGACCGAGCGGGCATAGCCTTTGAGCCGGTACTCGTCCAGCACGTACACGGCATCCACCTCAAGGCCATCCGGGTGCCGGGAGCAGCGGGCCACGCCGATAAGCCGGGTGCCGGCAAAGGTTGCAAAGAGGCGGTCGTTCTTCCTGTCGGCCTTCTGCTGGTGGTAGTGGATCCAGAGTTCCCTTTCTGCCCGCACCATCTCGGCAGCGGTGAGTTCCCGCACGGTAACGGGACCGGGGATGTGGACCTGCACGGCAGTGGAGGTGCCAAGGACAAGGCTTCTTGTGATCCGGTCGAGGAAGTGCGGGCGGAAGGCGACAAAACCCCCGCTGTCTTCCCCGGCAAGATGGTAAAGGGTGAGCAGCGTCTGGTCCTCGTTGCGGACCTCGGCCTCGGGAACCTGGGCAACGGGCGGCACTTATTCCCTCCGGAAAAGAGCGGGACAGATAAGATATGCAGGCAGGACTGTTCGCATTGCGATCATCGCGGGATAGATTATTTATAAAACAATCTATAGCGATTAACACTAATCAAAGATAAATACATAGGTCAGAACGGGCCGGCCAGGCCCCTGCTGGTGGAGACAATCCGGCAGGATCCGGTTCCCGCGAACCGGTTTTTGGCGACAGGGATCCATTATCGGCCCCCTTTTTTAAAACAACCTGCAAATTCCATGGATTGTAATCGCCTGCGCGCTCCGCACCCGGGTTTTAATCCGAAAGGTTCTTTCATCGCCGTTTCCAGTATCAGTATACGCATAGACCGGTTCACGCCGGCTTATGTACACTACTCAGAGGTGTGTTTGGCATGATAGACAAGCTCTTACTAGGGAACCTCAGGTTTCGGGAATCGGATTTCACCCCGAACATTGATCATTACAAGGAACTGGCGGGAAGCCAGCACCCGACCACGCTCTGGATCGGCTGCTCGGACTCCCGGCTCCAGACCGGGCACATTACGCAGGCCCGGGCCGGCGAACTTTTTATCCAGCGGAACATCGGCAACATCGTCCCGGTCCATGACTGGAACTTTGCGACCGTGCTGGAATACGCAATCGTGCACCTGAAGGTGCCGGACGTGGTCATCTGCGGCCACTCGAACTGCGGGGCGATCCGGGCGCTCGACCAGGAGAGCACGGATGCCTACATCCCGCTCTGGCTCAACAATGCCCGGCAGGCAAAGGAGCGGGTTGACGCAAAGATCAAGGCACCTGAGACTCCCCTGGAAAAAGATGAGCGCTACCGCTTGATCGAACATGAGAATGTCCGGCTCCAGATAGAGCACCTGAACACGTACCCGCTCCTCAAAAAGGCGGTGGACGAGAAACGCGTGGAAGTCCACGGGCTCTACTACGATCTCGGCACCGGTGCGCTGACCCGGGTGAAATAGTCACCCACCTTTTTTTCTCTTAATTGCCGGAATTAAAATTCCCGGGCCGTCCGGCCCGGTAGCTGACAGATCCCGGCAAAGAACGGGCGGTTCGCTGGATTTATATCGTCCCACGATCTTCTTGACAATATTTATTAATCGTCCTGATTAAGGATTGACTATGCCGGTGAATAATGACGAGGGGCAGAATGAAACGCGCCAGGCACTTTTTGAGACCATGTTCGAGAGTTCTGCTGACGCTATCCTGACCCTTGATGATGATATCATCCTTGATTGTAACCACACGGCAGAGGTAATGTTCGGGCATCCCCAGGATACCATCAACGGCAAATCCGTGCTTTCCCTCTCTCCGGAACGCCAGCCCGACGGGAGGCTCTCCGCAGAAGCCGTCCGGGGGCTTTTTACTGCAGCACTCGGGGGTGAGCCGCAGTTCTTTGAATGGACCCATCTCCGTGCCGATGGCACGCCATTCCCGGTTGAAATCTCCTTAAACCGTGTCGAAGTCCATAAAAAAATCTATTTCCAGGTAAGTATCCGCGACATCACCCTGCGCAAGATGGATGAAGCGGAGTTAAAGGACACGTACAAGCGGATCTCTGCTGCCGAAAAAGAGCTCCGGGGCCAGTATACGGCTCTCGCCGAGACCGAAGAGATGTTCCGCAACCCGGTGGAGCATTCTCCGGTCGGCGTTTATCTCAGGCAGGACGGCATCATCCGGTATGCAAATCCACGGTTTGCCGCTATGTTCGGCTACACGCGGGACGAGATCCTCAATAAACCGTTTGAGGGCCTGGTAAACCCCGGTGAGCAGGCAGAGAACCGCGCCCTTCCCGGCCCGCGAACTGACGGGAATGACTGTGCACCT
>CAZMCL010000330.1:0-2372 GCA_964564375.1 uncultured Methanoregula sp.
GAGAGGAATGCTGCAAGGTCCGTGGGGGTTGGCGCCGTGGCAAGGCCGAGTGCCGGCATCACCAGGATCCCTGCAAAGGAGATCCAGAAAAGGCCGAAACTGCCGAACGTGACCATGCCGAAGGTATTGTTCTTCTTCCATTCCATGAGACCAACGATCAGTTGCGCGAGCCCGCCGTAGAACACGGCCATGGCAACTATGGGGCTGGTCAGCCCGGTCATGCCGGCATTGTGGATGCTCAGAAGGATCGTGGTCATCCCGAACGCACAGAGTCCGAGCGGTGCGGGGTTTGCTGTATTGTCTATCAGGAACAGGTTGTTCCGGCTCTTTTCTTCAATGGGTTGCATAAAAATCCTCACAGATGTGATAAAACCGGTGCAGAAAAACCCCATGATCTGAAAAAATCCGGTAATAGTGCACCATACCATTACCGTTGTGGTGCACGTTATTAAACGGTTTTTATCTGTTCTTGGCCGGAATACCGGTTTGGCGCACCAAGCCTGCATCGTTTTTTATTAATAGTGCACCACAATGCCCGGTTCGCCAACAGGATATCCGGCCGGCCGGGATTCCGGATCAGGGGACCCGGTATTTTTTACAGGGCCGGCTCACGTCCTGCCGAAGGTGCACCCGGAAAAAATCACCTGCGCGAAAGTATCGATACCCTATATATCCCAAGAAAAAGAACCCGTATAACACGAAGAATATGAAAGAGGGAACAGTGACCATCGGCCTCCTGCAGATGAAGGCCGGGAACAATACTGTGGATATGCTCACAAGAGCCCGGGCAGACGTAGTTAAGGCAGCGCAGGCCGGCGCCAGGATTGTCTGCCTGCCGGAACTCTACCGCACGCCCTATTTCCCGCAGCACCCGGGAAGCGAGGTCTCTTCCTTTGCAGAGACGGTTCCGGGCGAGTCCACGGGAGTCTTCTCCGCCATCGCCCGCGATCAGGGCATTGTCATCATCGTGCCCCTCTTTGAAAAAGCACCCGATGGCAGGTTCCACAACACGGCAGTTGTGATAGATGCCGACGGGAGCATCATGCCCCCTTACCGCAAGGTGCACATCCCGCAGGACCCCGGTTTTTACGAGAAGGGATACTTCTACCCTGGCGATACCTACCGGGTGTACGAGACCCGCTACGGGAAGATCGCCGTCCTGATCTGCTTTGACCAGTGGTTTCCCGAAGCAGCCCGTTGTGTGGCGCTCGAGGGTGCAGATATCATCTTCTACCCGACTGCCATCGGGCACTTGGGAGGCATTGATCCGGCCGAGGGGAACTGGCAGGATGCATGGGAGCTCATCCAGCGGAGCCATGCCATTGCCAACAGCGTCCACATCGCGGCCGTCAACCGGGTGGGCCGGGAAGGCACGACTACCTTTTTCGGTGGATCGTTTGTCTGCGATGCGTTCGGAAAAATCCTTGCAAAGGCCGGAAGTTCCGAGGAGATGCTGATCCAGGAGATCGACTTGTCCATGAACCGTGCCGTACAGGACTCGTGGGGCTTCTTCCGTAACCGGCGGCCAGATACCTATGCCGGGATCGGGCAGCAGTTTGCCGGAAAGAGCGGCGTGTCACCGGACCTCCGGGAGGGGGATACACCACTTAACCGCGGGTTCCACATGCCTGCAGAGTGGGAACCACACGATGCGGTCTGGATCTCATGGCCGCACAACCCGTTAACCTTCCCCAACCTGCCAGCCGTTGAATCAGCATACTACGAATTTATCGCCCACCTCCACACATCAGAGAAGGTCGAGATCTTTGTCCCGACGGCAGTTGTCCACCGCAAGGTCCGGGCACGCCTTCGCGATATGGAAGTAGATCTTGAGCGGGTAGTCCTGCACACCAACGAGTATTCCGATGTCTGGATCCGGGACTACGGCCCGACGTTTGTCTTCAACCGTGCCCTGCGGGAAGCCGCCATGGTCCGGTGGAACTTCAATGCATGGGGCGGCAAATACGAGAACCAGATCGCAGATGGTAAGATCCCGCAGCTCATGAACCGGTGGATGAACCTGCCCGTCTTCGAACCCGGCATCGTGCTCGAAGGTGGTTCCATAGATGTGAACGGGAGAGGCACGGTGCTCACTACCCGGGCCTGCCTCCTCAACCCCAACCGGAACCCCCATCTCTCAGCCGACGATATAGAAGCATTCCTGAAAGAATACCTTGGTGTTGAGAAGGTCATCTGGCTCAACAACGGGATCGCTGGGGACGACACTGACGGGCACATCGACGACATTGCCCGGTTTGTCAGCCCGACGACCGTGGTCTGCGCCTACGAGCCGGATGTAAACGATCCCAACCATACCCCGCTCCATGACAACTACCAGATCCTCCGCCAGTCCAGCGACCAGGAGGGGCGGC
>CAZMCL010000331.1:0-2367 GCA_964564375.1 uncultured Methanoregula sp.
TGCATAGCATGCGCCGCACTTGATACAGAGTTCGCGGTCGATGTTGGGCTTGCCGAACTCCATCGTGATGGCCCGGACCGGGCATGATGCTGCACAACTGCCGCATCCCATGCAGAGTCCCTGGTTGATCACGTCATACATAAGATCGCAGCCACATGCTTCGGTTCCCCTTGCTGCAAGGTCCATGAGCGGCTTGAGATATGCGGTTGCAAGATCCTTTTGCTCCTTGGTTCCCTTGAGCAGCAGGTATGCCATAACACAGACATTCCTGATGAGCTGCGGGGTTGGGGCGCAGGCGGGGATATAGACGTCCACCTTGATTAAGTCGCCGATGGGCACATATGACTCCATCTGCGGCTGGTTCTGCTGGCCACCGCGGGCGAACCGGGTGATGTTGCCATAGCAGGCGCATCCGCCAAGAGCGACAACGATTGCCGCATTCTCTCTGGTCAGCTTGATCTCATCTACTGAACATTTGTCCTGAAGACAAACGGATCCCTCGACAAGTGCGACATCCATCTTGGGGATGTGGCGCACATCGGCAAGTGTCAGACCATAGACGAGGTCTGCGTACTTGTCCAGAATTGTCAGGAGCCCACCGTAGTTGTCTGCTAAGGACACAAGACAGCCAGTACATCCACTCATGTGTACATGGCCCAATTTAATTTTGTCTGCCACAGGCTTAACCTCCTTTTTATTTTCTGCTGTTTTTTGTACTACGTCAGCGGGTTTCGGGGCAACCGCAGGTTTCGGCGGAGCTGCACTGCTGACGTTCTTCTTGAAGATACGGTCTAGTATGCTCATAATCCACTCCTATGGTTTCCAGTACTACCTGAATGGTCTTCGGTATCGCTTTCACGATCTCATCGGAAAGCCCGATCTCAAATTCAGGTGCTGTAACCCGTTTTGGCTGGCACCCGATAATCGTGATATCGATGTCGTCTTTTATACGGTTCAGCGGTTCAGTAAGATCCCACGAATGGGCGTCACGGTAGGCGCCCGGCGGCAGGTCTTCCACGCGGAGTTTGGTAATTGCTCCCGGTTCCGCACCGAAATCGGCAATGTCGACAATCACAAGTTTCTTGGTCACTTCCGGATCGAGCAGGGTAAAAATAAAATGCGGGCCTCCAAGGCCTGCATCCTCTACTTTTACATTGTCGGGAAGTGTGAGTTTCTTTAATTCCTCAACTACTGCCGGTCCAAAACCATCATCGGCAAACAGGGGGTTTCCGCACCCTGCTATCACAATCTCCGGATACAACATCGGGGTACACTCACTGGACGAGTTTCTGAGCCACTACTTTCTTGTCCTCGTCGATGACGATCATGTGGGTTGCACATGACACACAGGGGTCATATCCGCGGACGATGACCTCCGCAAGCTGCCACGGTGCACCCTCGAGTGCCCTGCTGCAGGTTGCAAAGTTCCAGGTAGTCGGGACAAGCAGCGAGTACCAGAGCACTTTACCGCCCTTGACCTTTGCAAGGTGGACATCAGTTCCACGCGGGGCTTCGTTTGCTGCCCAGCCCATGGAGCCGTCACCCTGGGGGATGTAGTCGGCAACGATCTTTCCGTTGGGGTTGTACTCGTCAAGTGCCGAGATCATTGCAGTAAAGCAGTCCGGGTATTCCATCTGCCGGGCGACCTGCTGGCCGATAGTGCCCTTCTCGTCAAAGTTCTTGAACTTGACCAGCCGGGCGCGGGGGCCGACTTCGACCGGAGCGCCGTCATAGCATGGGACACCCATGCAGGCTTCCATCTGCGGGTTTGCCTTGGTGCCCATCTTGGTGGTACCGCCAACTGGGTAGCTTGGGTCTTCGAGCGTGATCTCAGTCTCGCCCATATACCAGTCCCACGGGCGGCTCTCCTTGAACCGGCTGTAGTCCCAGGTTGGGTTCTCATCAAGGCTGGAGCTTCCGTAAACCGGGTGAGTTGCAAGGTAGCCCTGGTCATGGTAGCCAAGGGTCTTCGGGATCGGGATCTGTTTTCCGCCGACCTCTGCCCAGTCACGGTTCTGGTAGTTACGCAGGACTGCGATCATGAAGTCCATGTGCTCATGGGCAAGGACGAGACCTTCCTTTGCAAGGTCGTACATCTTGGTCTTTGCCTGCTCGGAGCATGCCTTGTACACACCGCCGACACGCGGGTTGCTTGGGTGGATAGCTTCTCCACCGGCAATCTCACCGACCGTCTGAGCGATCTCACGGAGCCGCTGGATGCGCTTTGCTACGCTGCGCACCGGTTCTTCCGGTGTGAACGGGTTGATCTTCGTGTCGGTGCCCGGAATGTACATGTCGGGCAGCGTCAGGATGTTGTGCAGTGCATGGCTGTTACATCTGTTAGCACACTGAAGGATCACACGCAGA
>CAZMCL010000332.1:0-2354 GCA_964564375.1 uncultured Methanoregula sp.
CGGCCTCTGCCGCACCGAGCGGATGTTCAACGGGCTCGAGCGTCTCCCGGTCATGATCGAGATGATCGTGGCCGAGACCGGCGAGGACCGGCAGGCAGCTCTCGACCGGCTCCTGCCCATACAGCGCGAGGACTTCAAGGGGATCTTCAAAGCCATGGCCCCCAGGCCGGTCACCATCCGTCTCCTCGACCCGCCCATCCACGAGTTCCTGCCCTCAGAGCACCTGCTCGTTGACGAGATCGAGGAACTGGAAAAACTCCGGGAGATCCTGAGGGGGATGAAGGTCCTTACGGACGCCGTAGCGTACATGAACCATTCCCGCGAGGTCAAGCCGGTTGTCCAGAAGTTCACCGACCCGGCACTCGTTGACGAGGCGATAACAAGAAAAGAGACAATTCTGAACAAAGTCCGCGCCCTCCACGAGGTCAACCCCATGCTCGGCCACCGCGGGGTCCGGCTCGGGCTCACCTTCCCGGAGATCTACACCATGCAGATCCGGGGGATCCTCGAGGCCGCAGCCGAGTGCCAGAAAGCCGGCATCGAAGTGCACCCCGAGATCATGGTGCCCCAGGTCTGTACCGCACAGGAACTCAAACAGGTGAAGATCTGGGTAGACGAGATAAGAAAGGAAGTCGAGGAGACCTACAAGGTCACGCTCGATTTCAAGTTCGGCTCCATGCTTGAAGTTGTCCGGGCCTGCATGCGGGCGGACAATCTTGCAGATATTGCCGAGTTTTTTAGTTTCGGGACAAACGACTTAACCCAGGCCACCTTCTCCTTCTCCCGCGAGGATGCCGAGAACAAGTTCCTGCCCATGTATAACCAGAGCGGGATTTTGCAGGACAATCCCTTTGAAGTGCTGGATGTCAGGGGTGTCGGCAGGCTCATGGAGCAGGCTGTCAAGTGGGGCAGGCGCACCCGGCCGGACATGAAGGTTGGCATCTGCGGGGAGCACGGCGGCCACCCGGCCTCCATCCGCTTCTGCCACACGATCGGCCTGACCTACGTCTCCTGCTCCGGACCCCGCGTCCCGGTTGCCCGGCTTGCGGCGGCCCATGCGGCCCTGCTGGAAAGCGAAAACCCGGGCGATTAAGCAGTCAGTTACTCCCCCTTTTTTGGATAGATAAATCCAGTTTCTTTTGATAAAAATTTTAAAAAATGCTCCCGACTTTGCGAGCATGCCCACACCCTGACGGAAGTCGACGCGAGGCCTCGTTTTGCCCCACTCCGGGCAGATTACCGGTACATGGATCTCTTCTGGTAATTGAGCCGCCTCCGGGGGCGGAGGGGGCATCGCAATATCGGCGAAGAGCCGGGTTTTTAATTAAGAGATTTGAGTACTCCCCCTACGGGCGGATACTTCTATCTCCTTTTTCACGAAACATTAGTACACATGGGCTGCAAGAATCCGGATGACCCCGGGACAGAAACAAATAAGATCCTGACCGGACCGCCCTTCTACCTCCCGGAATTCGAGGCCTCGTACCGCTACATCATCGACGAATACAACGTAGAGCCAAAAGAGATTGCCATCTTCATGCCCTGCGCCGTCCGGAAACCCTACAGCGCCAGCCCGAGCCACCAGCTGATCCGGTCGATCATCGGGCAGGTCTTAAAACCGGAACAATACCATATCGTGATCTTCGGCACCTGCGGAATTGTGCCGGCCGAACTCGAAGAGATGTACCCGTACGCCCACTACCAGTACATGCTCGGGAAGTGCAAGGACAAAAAGACGCTTGACGATTTCCTCGAAATCGAGACCGACCGCGTTGCCGGCTATCTCACCAAGACAAGGGACACGTACAAATACCGCATCGGGTACTGCATCGGCCTCTTCCGCGAAGCGTTGATCCGGGGCTCGGAGAAATCCGGCGTGCCCATCGATCTCATCCGCCCGACCCGGGACAGGATCAACAAGGTCATCGAAGAAGGCGACTGCATCTTTGAAGAGGGGAGCCTCTCGATGGACGAGTATCTCGGCGAGTTCTGCGACAGCCTCATCGAGTTCCGGAACGGGCATTAATCGGTAGTAAAAAACTTCCCAAAACGCGGCGGGGCATCACAATCCGGTAAGATACTCATCAAGATATGGAATGCAAGTGTCGATATCAGAAGATTTCAGGATTGAACAACCGAGAAATTTTCTAAAAAATTATTATAAATCAATGTGGGCTTGGAATGGCATAATTCCCTTCAGAAAAGAATTAACCGTTGTCCGACACGCATAAAATCTTCAATATGACGTATTATCCAAAAAACTGGATGTTTTTTTGATGTGATTTATTTCTTAAGTTTAAGCTTGTAAAACATTCCGATGATCCCAATCCCGACCACCGCCACAACCGGCGACA
>CAZMCL010000333.1:0-1758 GCA_964564375.1 uncultured Methanoregula sp.
CCAGAAGAAACCCGGCATCCTTGCAACACTCGGGCCGTTTCTTGACGATGCCATAGCAGGACTGATTGCGGGGTGCACCTCGCGCCTGTACAGTGAATGCGTATGAAAACACACCTGTCCCTGTTACAGTTCACCACCATCCTCCCGCTGGGAAAGTCACAGGACCTGGAACTGTTTGCCCGCCATTCGTATCTCTACCCGCTGGCAGGATATTGTATCGGCGCGCTGGTCGCACTCCCGGTTTTTTTTATCGCCGATCGGGTCATTGCAGCTGCGGTTGCTGTTGCGCTGCTGCTCCTGATTACCGGTGCCCACCACTTCGACGGGCTCCTGGACCTCGGGGACGGGCTGATGGCTCACGGGAACCGTGAAAAGCGAATCAGTGCCCTCACGGATCGCAATGTCGGGGCCGGGGGAATTGCGGCAGGAGTTGCAGTCACCCTCATGTTGTTTGCAGGATTGCAGGGATCTGCCTCCATCGTGTTTGCCCTGATAATAGGCGAGGTCTGCGCAAAATTTTCGATGGCTTTTCTCACAACATACGGGAAGCCGTTCCGGGAGGGTATCCACAGTTATCTGCACCAGTATTCCCGACCATATTTTCCCGCAGTGTCGTTCATTCTCTGCATTCCACTTGTGCTTTTCCCGATCGCTCCCGTGAAGATAATGGGTGCGTTCCTCGTGATGATCATCTGCCCGATGGTCCTGCTTGTCGTATCCGACCGGCTCTTCGGAGGTATAAACGGGGATGTTGCCGGCGCATCCAATGAGATAACCCGCGCCGGTGCAATCCTTGCCATCGCACTCCTGTGAACAGGAATTATCGCTCGCGCATACAAACGTGCATGTTCATCCTGGAGTTTTGCACCATGCATTTTTTTTGAAAAACCGGTTCTTCTGCGCGAGTCCGGCGTTTTTTTTACATGTGCAGTTTTTTTTTAAATGAAAAAAGGTGCAGATAGTTTAAGAACCGGGTTAATAGAGATTGACAAAACCGCGGCCTTCATCATCCGCACACTCGATTGCAGTACCGTCACGGATCAGTGAGTTAAAGAGCATAGCTGCATTCATCAGGTTATCATCAGACATGCGTCCCTTCCGGATATCGTCAAGGGCCTGATTCTGGGGGGCTGGCGATACCCGGTTCCCAACGCGTACACCTTTACAGTGACGACAATACGCGCAGTGGCTGTACACTGATACATCACCATCGGCACAGGCAACGGTCACCCGCTGTTTTTTCTCATCTCGCTGGAATGGCAGGGTCTTCATACAAAAAGAGTAATCAGCAATCGGATATGATAATACCGATGTGATATTCTCACCGGAAAAATGACGTTGCTAATCGAAATATTTTAAATAGTTGGGTCTCATATAAGTAATACTCGCATAAACGGACTGTAAGCGGACAGTCCCACATGTTTTGGAGGATCACATAAATGGCATCTGACAAACCCCACATGAATCTGGCTGTTATCGGACACATCGACCACGGAAAGTCAACTACCGTTGGCCGGATGATGTTCGAAACCGGCGCTGTACCGGCACACATCATCGAAGGATACCGGAAGGAAGCCGAGTCCAAGGGCAAGGCAACGTTCGAATTTGCATGGGTTATGGACAACCTCAAGGAAGAGCGTGAGAGAGGTATCACCATCGATATCGCTCACAAGAGGTTCGACACTGCCAAGTTCTACTTCACGGTCGTCGACTGTCCCGGACACAGGGACTTTGTCAAGAACATGATCACCGGTGCAT
>CAZMCL010000333.1:1768-2349 GCA_964564375.1 uncultured Methanoregula sp.
GCAGATGCAGCAGTCCTCGTTGTCGCAGCCCCTGACGGCGTCATGGAGCAGACCAAGGAGCACGTCTTCCTTGCAAGGACACTCGGCATCACCCAGATCGTCATCGCCATCAACAAGATGGACATGGTCAAGTATGACGAGAAGCGGTTTAACGAGGTCAAGAAGGATCTCTCCGAACTCATCAAGATGGTCGGCTACAAGCCCGAAGAGACCCTTTTCATCCCGATCAGCTCTCTGGCAGGTACCAACATCAAGGAGAACAGCCCCGATACACCATGGTATAAGGGTCTGCCACTTATCTCGGCACTCGACAGCTTCAAGGAGCCCGAGAAACCGACCGACAAGCCGTTCCGTCTGCCCATTCAGGACGTATACAGCATCAGCGGTATCGGCACTGTGCCCGTTGGCCGTGTTGAGACAGGCATCATGAAGAAGGGAATGAAAGTTACCTTCATGCCCGCCAACAAGGATGGCGAAATCAAGTCCATTGAGATGCACCACGAAGAAATCCCGCAGGCACTCCCCGGCGACAACGTCGGGTTCAACGTCCGTGGTATCGGCAAGGGCGACATCCGCCGTGG
>CAZMCL010000334.1:0-2340 GCA_964564375.1 uncultured Methanoregula sp.
CCTGATGCTTTCCACTGAATCCGACCTGTCTATATACATGGCAATTCTCGGGGGTCTCGTTCTCATAACAATCGTTTTTGTTATCTGGTTACGGCTTTATTACCAAACCATGGCCTACGAGCTTCACGATGACGAGCTGCGCTGGCGCCGGGGCGTGTGGTTCAGGACAACCGGCATCGTTCCGTACAACCGGATCACGAACCTCGATCTCAAGCAGGGCCCGGTGATGCGCTGGCTGGGGATTTCGACGATTGCAATACAGACGGCGGGTTATTCCGGCCAGGCCAAACCTGAAATACGGATCGAGGCGATCGAGCATGCCGAGGAATTGCGCGAACTGCTTAGGAACGCTGTGCGCGCCTGCAGTGCCGGTGGTGACGGTACCGGAACCGGCGTTTCTGCCCGGCCCGTTGATGAACCGGTTGCATCGACCGGGACAAGCATGCTAATTCTTAATGAACTCAGAAGAATCCGCCTGCTCCTCGAGCAACAACAGAAAAAATAATTTTTTTATTACTTCTTTTCTTCCGGTGGTAACTCAACCGGTTTCCTGCCCTTGTACCAGCGGTGGGCATAATAACCGATTCCGCCGAGGATGATGAGTGGCAGGAATGTGAAGAAGAGGATGATGATTGCATCAATCATGCCGATGAACCCGGCAATGCCTTCGTTGATGGTCGAGACGAAGTTATGGCCGGACTCGCCGCCAACGGGTTCGGGCTCCTGCAGGTTAACGGTGATGGTCGAGAGGTCGATCCGGCTGTTGAGGTATTTCAGCCGCCCTTCGAGCCGGTTCAGTTGGGTCTGGACGCGGTCGATCTGCTCCTGCACCTTGATGATATCTTCAATCTTAGTGCTTTGCTTCATGATGGCATTGTACTGGGCGAGCTGGTTCTGGTAGGAAGTCTTCTGCGCAAGGAGGTCGACATACTCCTCGGTTACGTCCTCTCCCTGCGTGGATGCAGACTTCACCGTGCCGATTGCTTTCACTCCCACAAGCGTATTCTCGAACTCCGCCTGCGGGATACGCATGACAACGGTCCCTGTCAACCGGTTATTGTAGTTCTCCTGTACATTGGTTGACGAGAGGTACCCGCCTTTCTCCGCGGCCATGACCTTGAGCGATTCGACCGAAGTTGTCACGTCTTTTACTTCAATTGTGAGGCGGGCCGTCTTGATGATCTTGGTATCGATTGTCCCGGATCCGGCACTATCCTGTTCCGGTGCCATCGCGGGAACCGGCGCCGGGGCACCGTTGCCTGTATATGACTCCTTTGCCGACTCCAGGCGCACGCTGCTGTCACTGGGGGACCAATACTGGGGAGACGATGCTGTACTGCCAGTATTACCAAGCCCCGTGCATCCGGTTGCCGCGACTATTACGATGCAGAGCATCAGGATTGCGAATCCTTTGTAGTTCATACTCATTGCTTCACCGTGATATATATAAAAATCAACCGTTGACTGCGAATTTTATGGCACTCTTTACCATGCCGCATACCTGATGGTTGAACCAACAGGTTCGATGATCCAACCGGTGCAATTTTACATATTTAATATACTCCCGGTTGACTGTAGATGCAGAGTTCCTCCGGAACGAATAGATAACAATGAACGGGAAAATGCGGGCAGACGATATTTTAGCACTCGAAAATTCAGCACTGTTGCTTCTTTGGTCATCACTGCGGCTCCTCCACCGGGTAGCACGCCAGTAATGACGGGGTGCAAAAATCAGCGTCTCGCTGCATATCATCCCGGGGAAAATAATCATGAAATTACCCCAGCACAGGAAAACCAGCAGGAGAAACCGACAATGCCCGCAAACCTTGCAACAAGCCTGCGGAACCGGTACAGCACCGGTATCACACAAGCACGTACGACGATTTATCCAGGATCTCCGGTCCACAGCCGGTCCTTCCCCATGATTATGAACTCCCGCTCAAAAGAGGACCAGCTGGCAGAGATACTGTCGCGCAGTGACGGCGTGATGACCCGGGTCCGGATGATCAACGCTACACTTCGTCATCTCGGGATCAACTGTTCGGAACTGGACACTCTCGCCGGGGCAGGAAGTGTCCAGCTGGCCTCGGTTCAGGAAATGGCCCGGATGGGAAACCGTCCCGGTCTCCGTACCGCTCTTACACGGTTTCGGATGACCGTCATGACTCTGCGGGATGCGTACCGCGATATCCTTGTGCGGGAAGACCTGCCCGGTGAGACCGCCCAGGGAGTTCTCTCTGTTGCGCAGTCGTTGGACGTGACTGCCGTCAAGGCAGGGATTGCCTGACCGGAACCAGGAGAGTCACCGAAGATAAAAACTGGAGGTTATCGCGAGCCCGT
>CAZMCL010000335.1:0-2313 GCA_964564375.1 uncultured Methanoregula sp.
GGGGACGACGATTGATCGCAGACCGGGCACGTTTCCGACACGCAAAAAAACTTGAACGTCTCGCCGGCTATCACCTTCCCGAGCTCGCGTTTTCCGGCAACATGCTCGAGACCCTCTGCTCGCGTCTCAATTACGATGCCCTTGATTATCACGTGAGGGAACAGATCCTCGCCTTTTTCAACGATTTCCTCCGCTGCAACTGTCGCGACTCCCCCCTCTGCGGCTGCCCGGAGAAGAAGTTTGCCAAACGAGTCCTCGAGCTCCGCGAGAACGGGCTCGACCACCGGCAGATCTCTGCCGTCCTGCTGGATGAGTACGGGATCGAACTCTTTCCCATGGATATCCTCTCGTTTCTCGAAGAATCGGTCCATGTCCTCGAGGCCATCTCCGATGTCTCGCGCCTTCAGGGCAAAAGCGAGCTTGCCAAAAAGACCGACGAGCACATCCACCTGATAGAGCGGTGACCGGCCCGGCAGGGTGCGCTCCCTGCTCATTCCGGTTCCCTTTCATGAAGCAACCCTGCAATCCGGGGGCAGGAAAGCGTTTATTCATGAGCAGCACACACTCACAAACGTTAATGGGAGATTCTCCGGCTCTTCCTGCCGGGAGGGTCTCCGGGCAGGCACCGGTTCCGGTAATTAAGGGTGGCTCTCCATGATCTGGCAATATTCCCCGTATTTCATCCCCTTTCTTGCCGGTGGCTGTATCACCTTAATCCTTGCAGCCACCGGGTGGCGGAACCGCTACTATGTCTGCGCAAAACCGTTTGCCCTCCTGATGCTTGCGGTCGCGATCTGGGCGTTCGGGGCTGCCCTTGAAGTTGCCTCTGCCGACCTCAACACCCAGATGCTGGCAGTTATGCTCCAGTACCCGGGGATAGTCACGGTACCCGTGGCATGGCTCCTCTTCGCCTTTGAATACTCCGGCCGGGAGCACTGGATCACCCCTCACAACCTCCTCCTCCTCTTCTCGGTCCCGGTCATCAGTTTCGTGATGGTTGCAACCAATAGTTTCCACCATCTCTTCTATACCGCCGTGAGCGAGCAGGCTGTCGGCGGGCTTATGTACGTGGACATCTCGTATGGCCCGTTCTTCTGGTTCAATATCATCTACGCCTACCTGATCATCTACATCGCCATAATGATCATCCTCCAGCGTTTTGTCTACGCGTCTGGTGTGTACCGTGGCCAGATGATGGCGATCCTCATCGCGGTCTTCATCCCGTTCTTTGTCAATATTGCGTACGCGGTCCGGCAGATCAACTTCCTTGTCATCGATCCCACGCCGCTCGCCTTCATCATCTCCGGCTTTGCCATCCTCATCGGCATGGTTCGGTACCAGCTTCTTGACATCACGCCCATGGCGCAGGACCAGGTCATCGCCAACATGAATGACGGCATGATAGTCCTCGATGTCCAGGACCGTATCATCAGCCTCAATGCCGCAGCCGAGCGGTTTATCGGCATACCCATGAAGGAAGCAATCGGTGTGCCAGCCGTCACCATTATGCCCTGCGCCGCAGATCCGGCTGTCTTTCACCCCTCCGCCGACCTGCGGGAAGAGCAGGTCCGCGAGATGGAACAGACTATCGATGGGATACATCACACGTTTGAGCTGCGCTGCAGTCCCATCCTCTCGCAGGATAATGAAGTGAAAGGCCGGATCGTCATGATCCGGGACATCACCAGCCAGAAGAAAGCCGAGAACGCGCTCCTCCTTGCCCGTAAAAAGATCAACCTTCTCTCGAGCATCACCCGGCACGATATCCTCAACCAGGTGACGGTGCTCCTCCTGAATATCGACACGTTCAAGGACCGTGCAAACGATCCGGAGACCCGCGAACTGATCCAGGTGCAGGAGAATGCAATCGAGAATATCCGGCACCAGATCGAGTTTGCCCGGGACTACGAGAGTCTCGGGGGGAAAGCCCCAAAGTGGATGGACATTCACGAGATCTTCAGCCACCTTCTGCCGGTCATGGGGACGTATGCGGTCACCTTCATCCCGCTCGAGAAGCATATCGAGATCTTTGCCGACCCGCTACTTGAACGCGTCTTTTACAACCTTGTCGACAACTCGATCCAGCACGGCGACCATGTCACAACCATCAGTATCCGGTGCGAGAAGACCGCTGACGGTATCATGATCCTTTACGAGGACAATGGCGAGGGGGTGCCGGTCGGGATTAAGCCGAAGATCTTCGAGCGGGGTTTTGGGAAGCATACCGGTCTTGGCCTCTTCCTTGCCCGCGAAATCCTCGAGATTACCGGGCTCTCCATCACTGAAACGGGCGTTCCGGGTATCGGTGTCCGC
>CAZMCL010000336.1:0-2308 GCA_964564375.1 uncultured Methanoregula sp.
CTTTTCCGGCAACAGGACAAGGGTGAGGTGCCTGCATGACGTCATATGAGATACCGTTTCTTCAGATGATGGTTCGGGTGAGAATGGGTGCCCCGGTTCTTTGTTCTCGATCGATCGGTCTGCCGTTTCTTTGGCCTGCGGTCTGCCAGGATATCCTTTTGTTGTTCTCTGCCGCGGGACGTTTTTTCCACGAAGCAGGGTTTTCCCGTAAAGGGGTCACGCTCCGTCCAGTACATGAGGGTGGAATAGGTCGACGGTGTGGGTGTGAACACCTGAACCTGCTCGGGCAGAAGCTGCAGGTCCCTGATGACAAATGACCGGAGCCGTGCCATATCGTCGTCGGTGCACCCGGGATGGGCGGCGATGAGATAGTAGGTGAGAAACAGCTTCTTTCCCCCCCGTTTTGTAAGGTCGAAAAAGAGCTCTCTGAAGGTGAGTAGTGCCTCCCGGCCCGACTTCCCCATTTTCTGCAGGACATGCGTTTCCGAATGTTCCGGTGCGAGCTTCATCTGTCCCGAAACGTGATGACGGATAACCTGCTTCAGGTATTCCGTGCCGTGTTTCTTATCGGCCAGGATCAGGTCATGCCGTATCCCCGAGGCAATAAAGACCTTTTTAACACCATCCACCGCCCGGAGCTCTTTCAGCAGGGATATCTGTTGTTCGTGATTTGTCGTAAGCCGGGAGCATATCTTCGGGAAGAGGCATCGTTTGTCCTGGCAGCAGCCCTGCTTCTCTTTTCTGGCACAGTCGATGCCGTACATATTGGCCGTCGGTCCCCCTACATCCTGTATGATCCCCTTAAAACGGGGGTGCCGTGTGAACGTGCGGGCTTCCTTGAGGATTGACGCCCGGCTGCGCCACGTCACATTCCGTCCCTGATGGACCGTTATGGCACAGAAATTACACTCCCCATAACATCCCCGATGGGTTGCGATGGAGAATCCGATGGTTTCCAAGGCCTTCACCTCCCCCTGGTTCCGGTAATAGGGGTGAAGCTCCCGTTCATAGTCAAGATCGTGAACGGCATCGAGCTCGCCGCTGGAGAGAGCATGAGCGGGAGGGGTCTGAATGAGATAGCGGGTGTCCTGTTTCTGCGCCAGCGGCAGGGCGGTCATTGGATCGTTGTTACGATAAAAGAGATGGAACATTTCCGTGAAGGAATCTTTATCCTTTGCCGCGTCCTCGAAAGACGGCAATTCAAGACAGCCCTCGGGAATGGTGGGGGATGCGTAACAGATTCCCCTAATTCCACGGGGATCACCGCCCGCTTTAAGGCAGGCCGCCAGTTCTACAACGGAACGATCCGCCATGCCATAGAGCAGGTAATCGGCCTTTGCGTCAAAAAGAATAGATCGCCGTATCCTATCGGACCAGAAATCATAATGGGCGATCCGTCGCAGACTGGCCTCGATCCCGCCGAGGACAATGGGACGGGTTTTCTTGAAATGGGTCCTGATGAGATTGCTGTAGACAATGCTTGCCCGGTCGGGACGGCGGTTGTTCGCACCTCCCGGCGTATAGTCGTCACGTTTGCGCTTCCGGCCCGAGGCGGTATAGTTGGCCACCATGGAATCGATGCAGCCGCCGGTCACGCCCCAGAACAGTCGGGGTTCTCCCAGCCGGCTGATGTCGTCGCCCGAAGCCCTGTCGGGCTGGGCAATAATCCCCACCCGGAAACCGGCATCGAGGAGGATCTTCCCGATGACAGCCACGCCAACGAAGGGCGAGTCGATATAACCGTCGCCTGTAATCAGGATGATGTCGAGCCCGTCCCATCCAAGCTCTTTCATCTCCTTACGTGTTGTGGAAAGAAACATAGGAATTGTCCTGTAATCCGGGAGCCGAGGAATGACTCCGATGCCACCTGAGGAGGCCGTTAAAAAACCTTTCAGGATTATGTGTCCTCTGTCACGTAATCACAATCCGTAACCGGTTAACGTATTACCTGCACCACTTGAATACTATGGCCATCATACTCAACCGTCTGGCCGTTTCTGATTTTACATCGTTTTCTGTATTCGACGGTTCCGTCTACGATGACCAGTCCGTTTTCGATTACTATTTTTGCCACACCGCCCGTTTCACACAACCCCGATGCCTTTAACAGCTTGTTCAGTTCGATATAGTCACCCGATAATTCAAATATTTCCACGCTATCTCCTTTACGACCCTTTCAGTGCTTCAAAGAGATATTCAAGCCCGTTCGTTTTTATTACATATATCGTGCGAAGCATATCACCCAGTTCGCCTTGGGGAAAGCCTGTTCGGGAAAACCAGACGACATATGATTCGGGAAGATCCACAA
>CAZMCL010000337.1:0-2300 GCA_964564375.1 uncultured Methanoregula sp.
GCGCCATAACCCCTACCTTCTGGTATTCCCCGGTAAACCGGACCGCATTTAACGTCTGGGTTGCGATCTCAGCGGCGGTTGCAACATGCTCCCATGCCCTTTCCACATCCTGGTCGCGCATGGCGAGGGCGGATTCGAGGGACTCATGCTGGGAAGTGAGCTGGTTGATGACGTCATGGCGCGTGATGCTTGCCATCAGGTTGAGTTTGGTGTTGGCCTCGTCAAGCGCTTTCTGTACCCGCTGGCGTTCGAGATTCTCCTGCGTAAGTCGGGTATTGGATTGTTTTAAGTCTTCAACCGCCTGCTGGAGTTGTTCGTTAAGGGAACCGAGCCGGTCCTGTGCTTCGAGAAGCTCGGCGTTCTTGCTGACCGCTACTTCATAGGTGGAGAGGAGTATATTGAAGATCCGGAGCCTGCTTGATGAGACCGTATATGTTTTTCCTCCTGCCGTAACCGGGAGTGCCGGAAGGTTTCCATCAGGATCCGGCCGCTGCATTGCAGCAAGGATCGTGGCAAGCCTGGTGCGGATATAGTCGGCTTCAAAGGGCTTGATAATGAAATCGTCAGCACCGGCCTCCAGGCCCCGGATAACATCTGCCGGATCAAAGAGCTGGGTGACAAGAATGACCGGAATCCCCGCGGTTTTTTCATCTGCCTTGATCCTGCGGCAGAGCTCATACCCGTCCAGCTCGGGCATCACGACATCGGTAAAGACAATGGATGGCCGGTCGATTGCGATCTGCTCGAGTGCCTCGTTGCCGTTCTCCGCCAGCGCGACGCGGTAGCCCTCGTTCTCAAGGATATGCCGGAGGTACTCTGCCTGCGTACGGCTATCCTCGACTACAAGGATCTTCCGGATTGTTTTTTGGGGGGTGTCTGCCATATCAGGTTCCTCGCGTACCAGGGCCGTCCCGCACTTCCTTGTTCCGGTAGCCGCAGCGGCAGGGGTGATCGGTCATGGTATAACTCTTCGTTATCTTCCGGGTAGGTGTTGCAGGATAATAAAAACGTGGGAATGGGTGCGGGGGAGCTGTTGTTTCGGCTTTGCCTTTGGCTCATGAGGGAAAAATACGGGTATTCCCATCCATGCAGATATATATGTGGACTAACAATACTGGGAACCGGTCAGAACCTGACCGGAGGTGTGTATTCAAATCATGAAAGCAGACGATGCAAAAAAGATCATTTCAACGGCAATCGACCGCGAAGTGGAAGCCTACACATTTTATCGTAGCGTTTCTGACCGGGCAAAGGACCCGGCCTTAAAGATAATCTTTGATGAACTTGCGGGCGATGAGAAGAAACACCGGGAATTCCTCCAGGCATTCCTGACAAAGGATGTTGCAAAACTTAGTTTTAACCCTGGCATGGATTACAAGGTCGGCGACGCACTGCCAACCCCGAACCTGACTGCAGATCTCAAGCCGCTCGAAGGTCTGGTCCTCGCAATCAAAAAGGAGCTTGAGGCTATGCAGGTATACACCCAGCTCGCCAACCTCTCAACCGATACCGAGCAGCAGTTCCTTTTCTCCCAGCTGGCCAACATGGAAAGGAGCCACAAGGCCCGTCTTGAGGACATCTACACGAACATGGCCTATCCTGAGGTATGGTAGGCAGAGCTGATCGGAGCCCAGGAAAAAACCGCTCCATCATTATCCTTTTTTCCCATGATGTCCGGATGACGGTATTTGGCTGTCGGAACGGGAATGCCGGTGAGAGAAAAACCGTGATCCCTGGAAGTGGGGGTATCAGTGCCGTTTGCGGCCTCTTTTCTATTCTGATGATTTCAGGTGGGTTTTTATAGGAGCACAGACAAAAAATGGTTGTCTGACAAGCGCACAGCACTTATGCACAGCGCATGTTTCTACCGATATCCACAACGAGCTGATTCCCCCATGCGACCGCCCCGCATCCCCCCCATGGTAACCGATATTGTCCAGGCCGCGATCTGTTCTTTTGATGGTGCACAATTCACTCATCTTGCGGCATGCCCTGTCTGTGGGGGGCAGGTTCAGGGATACGATACCCGGCAGAAAAAGTATGCCGTAATACGGGACGGGAGTGGAGAGCGCATAATCACGGTCCGGATAAAACGGTTCACCTGTCGGAACTGCAACAAACTCTGTAATGCGGATGAGCCGTTTTATCCGGGCACTCGGATTGGAAGTCTTGTTGTAGATCTCTTTTTTTGCTTTTCTGCAATCATGCCCGAGAGCCGGGCAGCCCGGCACATCGAAGCAATGGGTATCCGTGTTGACCGCACCAGCTGGAAGAATTATTCCGGCCGGCCAATGCCGGAG
>CAZMCL010000338.1:0-2300 GCA_964564375.1 uncultured Methanoregula sp.
CTGGCTCTTCCATGAATCCATAACCCTGATGAATATCGTCGGCCTCACCGTGATTACGGCCGGTGTCGTGTTCCTGGCGCAGGACAAGGAGATCCTCTCATGATGATCTATTACCTCATCACCCTTGTGGTCGTGGTATTCACGAGCATCGGGCATCTCCTCTTGAAGATTGCCGCAAACCGGGTCTCGGAATCCGGCGGGCAGGGGCGGCTCTACACCCACCCCGTCTCCCTTGTTGCGTATGGTGTCTTTGCGTTTGTTGCATTCCTGTCCATCTATGCCATGAAAGGACTGGAGATGAAGAGCTTCTTTGCCCTCAACTCCTTAACCTATATCATCATCCCGCTCCTGGGATTCCTCGTCTTAAAGGAGTCATTCACCCGCAACAAGCTCATCGGGGTATCCCTCATCACCCTTGGGGTCCTCCTCTTTTACCTGTGAGTGCCCGGTGTGGCACCACGTCCGGCACCTGCAACGGGTGGTGCGTGCCATGCCCCCTGCCGATCGTGTCCCTTGCGTGAAAATGCATGAACGTATAAAAGATCCGATACTAACATCCATCACTACGCCTAAAATCGATATGGAGACCTTGCATGGGACGGAAAAATCCAGCTGAAGCAGAACCGGCAGGAAAGAAGAAGAAGAGAGGCCGGACTCCTTTTACCTTTCTGGGGCACGAATTCGAATCCATTGATGCAGGTGTTGCCCGGCAGCACATGATCTGGCTTATCCTTGCCGTAATTATCGCCAAATTCCTTATCGCATTTGTTACAACGGTTGTCTTTCAGTCGTTTGTCGACTCCTTCGACATTGGCATCTACCTGAAATATACCATACTGACCCTCCAGGGAGTGTTCCCGTACACCAGCGCGGAATTCCAGTACCCGGTCCTCGCATTCATTCCGATGATGATCGCCGCCATCCCGGCCCTGATGTTCCAGAATGCCATGGTGTTTCTCTTCACGTTCCAGGCGCTGATGGTGGCCTGCGATATCGTCATAATCCTGTGCGTGTATCTTATCTGCCTGAAGTTGTGGGATGAGAAGACCGCGTTTTTTGCAGGACTTCTCTACGCGGCGGCATTCTCTGCCGCGTACTTTGTCATCACCAAGTTTGATGCATTCCCGACGGCACTGCTGATGCTTGCTATCCTGTTTACCGTCTACGGGCAGAAGATGAAAGGATATGCCGCCTCAGTGCTCGGCGTCTTTACGAAGATATTTCCCGGTATCGCCCTCCCGTTCCTCATACTCTATAATGCGAAGAGGACCAGCCTGAAAGAGGAGATCATATCGGCAGCAAAAGTCGGGGTGCCACTCTTTATCGTATTGTTCGTCCCGCTGTTCCTCTTATACCCTGAAACCTACAAGATCTACATCCCGGTACGCTCTGAACTGGGGTATTACTCCAACACGGCAACCTTCACCATCTACTCGTGGCTCCACGATGTCCTGAATATCGCAATCTCCATTGACACCATTTCTGCAGGCATGTATGCCATCATGGGAGTCGGGATCCTGGCACTTCTGTATATCGCATACAGGCTCCCCTTGAAGGACCCGAAATTATTATTAAAACTGATCCTGTGCGCCATCATCCTTGTGGTTGTCTGCTCGAAAGTCAGGAGCCCCCAGTATATCGTCTGGTTCACGCCCCTGCTCTGCATTCTTGCTGTGGATGATATCCGGAAGATTGCGGCACTCCTCATCTTCCAGGCACTGGCGTACATAGAGTTCCCGCTGATGTTCGGGGCTTTCTATACCGCTCTCACCTACACGGAGCCGTTGCTGTCTTCCGGGTGGATGATCACCCTCATCATGTTTACCGTGGAATACCTCGCACTCCTCATATGTCTCTGGCTTGTCGTGAAACCCGGCGATATTTTCAACGCGTTGAAGCAAAAAATCCAAAAATCCTCATGATTTTTCCAAAATCGCCCCCATTTTTTATCCGACCAGATTATCCACTCCCTGTCCATGAACCCGGGAGGATGAAAGAACAGGATATACTCTCATATCCTCAAAAAGCCCATTCATTATCATTATGTCCAACCTCACCGTCGCTGTCCTCGCCCCCCCCGATTATGCAAAGGATCTGGGGAAAAAGGGGTCAACCAGCGATATCACCTTTTATAATCTGAAAAAGGGTGATGCAACCGTTACCTTCATCGAGCCGACCCGTTACCCTGAGAAGTTATCCTCGCTCTTTTACGCGGTCTCCTTATCAGACCGCGTGGTCCTTGTCGTGAGCGAGATTAATGCCGCATTCGGCGAATGCGTGCTGATGCTCCAGTGTGCCGG
>CAZMCL010000339.1:0-550 GCA_964564375.1 uncultured Methanoregula sp.
ACCGGCTGTCCTTGAACCTGCCAACGGACGAGGCCTATGAGACGATTGGCGGGCTCATCATCGACCGTCTCGGGCACCTCCCCCTGCATCCGGGCGAGAAAGTAGAGATTCCTCCGGAGAATATTACGCTCTCGGTCATGCAGATGCATGGCCGACGGATTGTCAAGGTGAAGATCCTTGTCCATTCCGCCCACCGGAAAGTGGAAGGCGACGAACCTGTACAGGAGAACAAATGATCAAGCGAATTGCAGTTCTTGCATCGGGCCGGGGATCCAATTTCCAGGCGGTCATCGATGCGATACAGGCCGGCACAATTCCTGCCCGCTGCGTTGCGCTCATCACCGACAATAAGGAGGCATATGCCATCGCCCGTGCAGAGAAGGCCGGTATTCCGGTTGTTGTGATCGATTATACCTCGTTCCCGTCCCGGGATGTCTACGAACGCGCACTGCTCTCTGCCATGCAACAGCAGGATGCCGATCTCTATGTTCTCGCGGGTTACATGCGTATCCTCGGGCAATCCATCGTGCAGGCATTCCCGGGAAAGATG
>CAZMCL010000339.1:560-2299 GCA_964564375.1 uncultured Methanoregula sp.
CTTCATTCACCGGGCTGCACGCACAACGGCAGGCCATTGAGTACGGTGTTAAAATCGCAGGGTGTACCGTGCACTTCGTGGACGAGCACCTTGACTGCGGCCCCATTATCCTCCAGCGGTGCGTTCCGGTGCAGGAGGCTGATGACGAGGATACCCTTGCGGGACGCATCCTTAAAGAGGAGCATATCGCATTCCCGGATGCGATCCGGCTCTTTTGCGAGGGGCGGCTTGAGATTGTCGGGCGGAAGGTCAGGATCCGGTAGTAAATGCGGTTTTGCGCTCTGCTTCTACCACAATCTTATACGGTATTCCCGCAGGCCCGTTGACCGTAGTCCGGAGGGCCCGCTTTTCACCACCGGTCATATACAATGTTCTGACCGATCTCCCCTCAACAGAATTCCTCGAGGCATTTACCAGTTTTGTTGAGATGACTACATTTCCCCCGGTGCCTTCATTGACAATCGTTGCATCCACAAAAAACACCAGGCCACCGGTTCCCGATGGGGAAACGCCGGATAATTTTACCTGCGAAATTATTGGTGTAGGAAAACCCTTGCAGTATGCAGGGATAATGACAATGAGGGCAGCGGTCAGGACAAGAGCAAGCACAATGGCCAGACACCTCCGGTATTGTGGCAACATCATTATTTCGTAAAAGGAATTATCCAATGATTTATTAAAATCATTTCAAATGACGTTCCTCTACGATGTATTACTGCGTCACCCCCTGCCTGAAATAGTGCGCGGGTTTACCCTGATGTTTATCATCCGGGACGCTGATACATCTCCACAATCTCTGCACTAAATACCCCAGATATGAACCCGCGATCAAAAAAATCCGCAGTAAAACAGATCTCCCGCGAGCGTGTCGAAGTGCTCTTCCATCAGGCAGAACTGGCATTTGCCGTGCACCCGGAGCGAAGCAACCGCTATGTTGAGCTTGCAAGGAAGATCGCCATGCGCCAGCGTATCCGGATTGACCGGGAGTTCCGCCGGAGGTTCTGCCATCACTGCTCCGCATATCTTGTGCCGGGGCAGAACATGCGGGTCAGGGTACACCGGGGCAATGTCGTGGTTACCTGCAGGATCTGCAATAAAAAAACAAGGTACCGTGTGGTGAGACCATAAATGTCAAAAGAAACTGACCGGTCCATGCAGGACCTCAAGCCGACCGTATGGATCGGCAAGCAGGGCTGTACTGAGACGATGATCGAAGAGATCACAGCGCAGCTCAAGAAGCGCAGGCTGATCAAGGTGAAATGGCTCCAGAACACGGAAGTTGATCCCGAGGCAATTGCGCTACAGGCCAAGGCAAAACTCATCGAAGTCCGCGGGAGGACGATGGTGCTGAAAGGACGGGGACCGGCTGTTCCGGCCACTCCCTCGAAGAAACCGGCAACAAGAACCGCGCGGGAGACCGGTAAAATGCAACGGGCGAAGAAGTGAGTTTTTCTCTTAAGTGTAACTGCTTCTGTAAGCGTTCTCATTATCGCTATAGGCGCTCGCTGCAAATAGTTTAAAACCAAGATTTTGTATCTATTTTAAAGTAACAGTGATCATATCTGGTTCATCCTTTCCGTCGACCTTTCTACCCTTGGAAACGTATAAGAACCCTCCTGACCAATTAGTTAAGACTGTTATTTCATTATCAACAGTAGAGGTATCAGATGACAACAGTATACGATGTCCCTCCGGACCACATCATCAGGCGGGTCGCTGAGGAGCTCAAGACGCGAAAG
>CAZMCL010000340.1:0-2293 GCA_964564375.1 uncultured Methanoregula sp.
ACTTCCAGCGTCCGCCAGTGTCGGATGGGCGAGATGTTGAGCTGCAGTGGGTTTGCCGGGTTCTGGCTGGTCTCTTCAAGACCTGCGCGGTTCCATGACTCGTACCAGCGGTTACCCTGCACGGTAACGCAGGGGCCGACATCCGCGAGATAGAGTTTGAGCGGATGGAGTTTTTGTAATTTGCAGCACCAGCGGTTGTCCTTGCCCGGCGGTCCGGCCTTTTCCACTGCCTGCCAGAAGTCCCCGGCCCCGCTGACAATCTCAATACCCAGCGAGCGGACGAATTCGTAGGTCTCGGGAAATTCGAGGTTCGTATCGATAAAGAAGGCTTTGGTTACACCGGCCTTCCGGGCGAGATGGAGCACCGCGGTGCTGTCCTTGCCACCGGAGAAGGAGACGTTCACGGTCGGGCGGTCCGTCATGTGGTGCTTGATTGTCCGGACCGCGTTCCGTTCCAGATTCTTCAGGTGATAACGGTTCTTTTCAATTGCCACGTCCCAACCCGGGTCCGGCATGGTCTTTGGCGTAACCGCTTTGAGCTCTTTTATCTTGATGGTATTGTCCCGGACGGTACCGGTACCGTACTTGCCCCTGTACTTCACGATCACGGTCCCGTCAGGAAACGGGGTTTTTAGCGGGATGCGCTTGCCACCGATCCTCCCCTGATCCTTGCGGATGTCGGTGTTGATCTCAAGATCGACTATCCCTTTGGTAACGTGGCTGATGAGGAACGGGAGGGCTTCCGGAGCGAGATCGAGTGCAAACCTCCGGCTCACCGGGTCGAAGGTAAGCCAGCCCAGCCGTTCGCCATGCATGATCACCAGTTCAGCCCGGTCAACGCCGCCGCTCTTGTTAAGGAGGAGAATCTTTGCAACCGGGAGGTCCCCATACCGCTCTGCAAGGAGTTTTCGGATAAGTTTGCGGTCAGCCGAGAGGGCCGGGCGGAGATCGAACGGCTGGAGGAGATCGATCTTCTTTGTCTCTTTTCCACACGCACAGCTCTTCGCAATCAGCGGGACACAACAGTCTTCGCACCAGTAGAGGACCTTTTTCACCGGCGGTTCGCGGAACACACTGAACAAGTGGGGCGTGAGGGGTGATAAGAGAAACGATTGCCGGGTGAGTGATGGGCGTGCTGCATCGTGAGCATTAAATAGGAATTATGCCCCATACAATTTCAGTACGATCTGTCATGACTGACGAACTTCCCCGGAAAAGCTGTGAGATCCCAGGCATCTGGTGGCGTATACTCACCGAGCCCCACCCGTTCAAGCTGGCCCTCCTCATTATTGCCGGGCTGGCGCTTGAGTTCTATGTCCACTATTACCTGGGCATCTCCGTTGTCTACACTCATTTCTATTACCTTATCATCGTGATTGCCGGGCTCTGGTACGGCAAAAAAGCCATCTGGATCGCGCTTTTCTTCGGCGGCCTCCATATAGTGGTCACGGATCTCATAACGGGTGCTATCTCTCACGAGGCCCTGGTCCGGGCGCTCATGTTCTGTATCGTGGCATTTGTTGTCGGGATAGTGGCAGAGCAGCTCCGCTGTTACCAGAATCGCCTGCTCAAACAGAACCAGGAACTCAAGGTGCTCAACGAGAACCTGAACGAGGCAAATCAGCACCTTGAGATGGCGAAGATCTCCTTTGAAACGGCCAACCGCAAGCTCAACCTTCTCTCCGGGATTACCCGCCATGATATCCGCAACCAGCTGACCGGGCTTTTAGGTTACATTGGGCTCATGAAAGAGCAGGTCGGCGATCCGGATCTCCTTGCGCTGGTTGAAAAAGAAGAGCTGGTTGCCGGTCACATTGTACGGCAGATCGAATTCACCAAAAACTACGAGGAACTCGGCGTCAATGCTCCGATATGGCAGGACGTGGGTTTGAGTATCAATGCTCTCAAATCATCAAGGTCCCGGAGCACATTGAACATCACGACAAAACTCGACGGGCTCGAGGTCTATGCCGATCCCCTCTTTGAGAAGGTCCACGAGAACCTCATCGACAACTCGATCCGGCATGGCGAACGCGTGCGGAATATCTCCTTTAGCTATATCCCGTATTCCAGCGATGCCATCGCTCTCTTGTACGAGGATGACGGGGTCGGCATTCATGACGAGGATAAAGAAAAGATTTTTGAGAAGGGCTTTGGCAAGAATACCGGCCTTGGTCTCTTCCTGACCCGGGAGATCCTCGCGATCACCGGTATCACTATCAAGGAACGGGGGACGTACGGGAAAGGGGTCCGGTTCGAGATCCTCATCCCGCAGAGAAGGTACCGGTTCCCT
>CAZMCL010000341.1:0-2285 GCA_964564375.1 uncultured Methanoregula sp.
GCCCTTTCTCGTACAGGTCGCCGTACATTGCACCCCAGGTGACGGCAATTACAATGACCGATGCCTTCGGGCACTTGCGCGGGTCAAGACCAAGGTCCCCGACGCCGCGGGTGATGATCGGGCGGATATAGGCATCTGTCAGATTGTTCCGGCGCAGAGTCTCGCAGATTGCTTCGGTCATCTCCTCCTTGCTGATGGGAGGGGTCAGGTCGATGGTCCTGGCAGAATCATAAAGCCGGTCAATGTGCTCCTTTAACCGGAAGACCCGGCCATTATAGGCCCGGATCCCTTCAAACACACCATCACCATACAGAAAACCGTGGTCGAAAACGGACACCTTTGCCTGATCGTCCGGCACGTACTTCCCATCATAATAGATGATCATAGATTGTGATGGGGTGTTTTGGGTTTTGTAGTTTTTTCTTTTGATCAGCCGGGCCTATAATCATTAATAGAGGCAAAGAATAAGCACATCATCAGCAATAGAGAATATCAGGAGTATCCAATCATATGTCTTCTAAACGCGGGCTGATATCCGGGGGAACGAGCGGAGATGCAAAGGACAAGGACGATATTTTCCGGACAGTCTTTGACAAGATCCAGACCGGCATCCTCATAATCGACACAGATTCCCATATAATCGTGGATGCCAATCCCGTTGCAGAAGAGATAATCGGACTTCCCCGCGACCGGATCATCGGGAAAACCTGCCATAACTTTGTCTGCCCCGCGCAGGAGGGACAGTGCCCCATAACCGACAAGCACCAGGACCTTGACAGGACCGAGCGGGTGATCATCAATGCCAGGGGAGAGCAGGTTTCCATCCTCAAGACCGTTGCAAAAGCCAGGGTTGGGGGAAAAGAGTACCTTATCGAGAGTTTTATCGAGATCACGGACAGGAAACGGGCAGAAGAGCGGAGAGTTGCACTCCTTGCCTACATGAACGAGGCCGTATCGCGTGTCAGCAAACCCATGGAGCTCACCATCGCAAACCTGCAGAATATTGTTGATGTGGCAAAAACCGGCATCTATGATGCTGAGGATCTGCGGATGCAGCTCCAGATACAGACCAACAACATCCGGCAGATGGTAAAAAATCTCAAAGAGATTTCAGATAAGGTAACAAACGAAGAGACTGACATTCCCGATGCATTCAAAGAGTATTTTTCCGGGAAGTGACACTCGTGGAAGGAAATGAAATACCCGATGTTGCAGATGAACCTCAACTCTACCTGCTGCTAGCACAGCCCGATTCAATCCATGCAATGAACCTCATCTTCTTAAAAAAATTAATGGAGAAAAAATGTATCCCGCTGGTCGTAACGGTCAACCAGCCCTTCAAGATACTCTCAAAGATGTATGCAGCCGGGGGTATCGACCCGGATACCATCTACGCCGTCGACACCGTTACCCTGTACTCCGGGGGAACGGCAACGCCCGGCCCGAAGATACGGTATGTGAACAACCCGGGGAACCTCACCGATCTCGGGATCGCTATCACCGAGATTTTGAAGTCGATGCCGGATGGAAAGAAATGCATCCTCTTTGACTCGGTCAGCATGCTGCTTATCCATACCCCGACCGTGACTGCCGCTAAATTCCTGCACTTTGTTGTCAACAAGCTCAAACTGTCCGATGTCTCCGGCATATTCCTCTGTGTTGAGAAGGGGCTCGACCCGGTCATCCTCTCCCAGATGTCGGCGTTTGTCGACAAAATTGTGGACTTCGAGACAAAGGAGCCGAAGACGGAGACCTCCCCACCCATACACAGCGGATAAAACTCAGATATTCCGTTTACTGTTCCGGCACAGGTCCACGAAATGCACAAACATACCGGCGCTTGCAACGGGGTGCAGGTGTGTATAACTGCCAAGAGTGTTGTTGATATGGGCACCGTCAAGGTTGTCCTGGATCCCGACCCCGCGGGTGAGACAATAGGCATATTTTGTACCAGGATCGAGTTTCACATCGGAATAGTGGAACTCGTGGCCACGGAATGAGGCTGCACCGAACGGCGATCCTGCAGAGGATGTGCCTTCCACGTAACTCACCACGCGGCGGGCCGGCATGCGGGTCTCGCCGCGGAACACACCGCACATTTCCGCTGTGTGCTCCGCTTCCCGGCCCTGCCAGCCGGCGTTTAAGGTCATCTGCTCTGTCAGGTACATCAGGCCGCCGCACTCGGCATAGACAGGAGTCCCGTTCCGTGAGACCTCGCGGACCGCGTCCCGCATCCGGTCGTTCTTTGCAAGCTCGTCAAGGAAAAGTTCCGGGTAGCCCCCGCC
>CAZMCL010000342.1:0-2285 GCA_964564375.1 uncultured Methanoregula sp.
GCGGTGATCTTCGAGGAACGCCTGTGTCTTTTTCGTGAGATCGGAGAGGATGGAACCAACAAGCGGGATCCTGTACGCGAGATCGAAGTTCAGGGCCATGAATAAGCCCGTCTCGACATCGATCATCGTAACCGAGAGGGCCATGTACCACCAGGGGATCCCGAGCGCGATGCCAATTGGAATGACCGTCTCCTTCCCTGCCGGGGGCAGCATATACGCGACCATGAGCCCGAGCATGGCATATAGGTCCTGCAATGGGAGTGTTACGGCCATGATGGCGATATGGATAGCAAGGACAACAAAGGGGAGGAGCAGGGCAACGGTACGGTAGGGGAGTCGCTCCCATGCCGCCTTAGCAATTTCCCTTATATCCCTGCGCTCCATCCGTTTTACCTGTCCGGTATTCCTGTACTCAACCAGTTATTGCCAGTGCAGCAGAAAACGCATCGGCACGTTTGTGAAGAGAATCTGCCCCTGCCAACGGAGAAGCTTGCGGGGATCTAATCCAGCCCGAACTTCCGGACAATCTTCTCCCGGATCGCTTCCTTGGGATAGGCCCCGATGATCCGGTCCACCAGCTGCCCGCCCGAGAAGAGCATCATCGCTGGGATCGCATCGATATTGAACTGCATCGCAAGGCCCCGGTTGTCATCCGTATTGCACTTAGCGAATGAAACTTTTCCATGGAATTCTATCGAGAGTTCGTCCATGATGGGCGCGATCCTCCGGCAGGGCCCGCACCATTCTGCCCAGAAATCCACAACAACAAACGTATGTGTTTTGATGAACTGCTGGAAGTGTGTCTCGTCAACATTCTCTACACTGGCAGTCTTCTTCTCGTGCTTCATCGTCTCCTCAAGCTCCTTCCTGCGCTTCTCACGGAGAAGGGCAAGTTCGTCATCCATGGTTCTCATTATACTGGTGCTGCTAATTTAATCTAGCGACCAGAAAAATCCGTTCCCAAGAGGGGGAGTGGGTAAAGTATATCAGCGCCGCCTGACTATATTATAACCCTGATTATAGCAGCGAGGTAGGGTAGTCAGGATATCCCGTCGGGCTCATAACCCGAAGATCGATGGTTCAAATCCATCCCTCGCTACTTCTTTTCTTTGAGTTGTTCTCCTAAACGAGGATTATTTCCGCATCCCGAGAGCGATCACTGCACCAAGAGAAACGGCAGCCGCACTCCAGCCCAGCGGAGATTTTGTAGGCGAAGGTAATCCTGATGCGGGAGTGCAGGTCGTGTCCAGGACCGCAAGATCCTCACTCGCACTGCTAAAGCCCGGCCACGGAAGCGAGTAATCGGGGTCAATGTCCATGGACTTTTCCAAGGCAGCGGCTGCACCAGCGCAGTCCCCGCTGGCGGCAAGGATCCTGCCCTTCACATGCCAGTAATGGGCATTGTCGGGAGATTGGTTGACAGCCGTTTCGATGGCTGCAAGAGCATCGGTGTTCTTCCCCATCCCCAGAAGGGCGAGCGCTTTGATACCATGGTTCGCTGTGTAGCCGGAATCGGCCGAGATACCGGATTCAGCATCGGCAAGTGCAGCGGAGCGGTTTTTAAGCGCCAGGTACCCGTATCCCCGGTTGGCATACCGGACAGGTTCCGGGTCGAGCAGGATACCTTTTGAAATCACATCAACGGATTTCTGGTACTGCCCCATTTTCCGGTAGCTATACCCCTGCAGGCAGAGGAGGTCTGCATCGTTCGGGTACCATGCAAGGCCACGGGTCGTGATGGTGAGCACAACCGGCCAGTCCCTCACCTCAACAGCGGCCTGTGCGTTGGCGATATAGGCGTCAGCCTCCTTAGGCGGGGGGTCATTCGGAGTGCCGGGACCGGAAGAATACCCGGCCGAGACCGTTTCTGCTGCAGCTCCTGATAGTGAAACACATGCAAGAGCTAGCAGGATGATGAGGAGAAGTGTGGTTCTGTTCATATGCTCTCATCCGCTGAGTAGGTTCCGGCAGGTAATAACCATGGCGATAATGGATGAACCGGGCCGCCCTGACCTGTATGGGGAGACTGATCCTGCCGGGCAAAACCGGCTGCACCCCCTCCGGTTTTTGGGAGGGGGCCTTTACATCTTATTCATGGGGACTCCCTTTTTCATGCCCGCAGCCATTGTGCAGAGAGCGGAGCTAGTAAAAAAAGAGGGGGGTCCCTGATCGTTTTGTCATGAAAGGGGGTGCCAAATTGTGACCAGCACAAGCAAAAAAATGCGGTGAAGCGGAGGAAAAGCAGGGATTACGGTTATATGACTGCTAAAGGAGCGGATTGGCAC
>CAZMCL010000343.1:0-2279 GCA_964564375.1 uncultured Methanoregula sp.
GACCGGGCGTTCGGCATACTGGACGAGCGTGCAGTTCAGTTTTTTGGCGAGCACATGGGGGGACCCGATGGTTGCCGAGAGGTAGAGGAACTGAGCCTGCGGGCAGAGGTATTTGAGCCGGGCGATCATCCCGTCGAGGCGGTGGCCCCGGTCCTTGTCCTCGAGCATCTGGACCTCATCGATGACCACAGTTGCGATATTTTTCATCTTCTCGCCCCGCCGGATCATGTTGTCCACCCCTTCGTACGTGCCGACAATGATCGGCGCCTGCGGGCTCCGTTCCGCAACTTTCCGGGTCTCGGGCAGGTTCAACCGGCTCACACCGGTTAAAAGACCGGTCTTTGCGAGTTTCCCGTACCGGTCCGTGAACCGCTCGTACTTCTGGTTTGCAAGCGCCACGAGAGGGACCAGAAAAAGCGTTCGGCCCCGGCCCTCGGTATAGTTCTTGAGCCCGGCCATCTCGCCGATGAAGGTCTTGCCGCTCGCGGTTGCGGCAACCACGAGCAGGTCCTTGCCATGGAGGAGCCCGGCCTCGACTGCCAGTTGCTGGGCCGGCATCAGCTGGGTAACCCCGCAGCTCTCAACAAACTGGCGGGGAAGCGGCAGCTCGTTCAAGGGCGCCGTCTTCATCACCGCGTGCGCCTCCAGCTTATCAAAGAGGGCTGAGGCCATCGTCATTTTCTCGGGCAGGAGCATGGCGAGAACCCGGTCAAGGTTCCGGAACTGGAGGAGGAGGTTCTCCAGGTGCGCTATCCCGTCCCGGCCGAGTCTCCCGATATGCGCAACCTCGCGCCGGAGTTCCCGCCTGCCGCAGTCAAGGCAGATGCGCTCGCCTTTGCCAAACTGCACAGTATTCTCTTCGGAAAGTTCCGTGACACGGTCATCTAACAGGCACATCCGGCAGGCGCGAACGGGACTGGCCGTGAGCTGGAAATCAGCAAGGAACGTCTCGAACGGCTGGTCCCGCTTCACCATCAGCACCGTAGACTCGCGGAGGTTCGCGATTAACTCCTTGGAGGGTGTGTGGCGGTATTCCTTTTTTGTCCCCCACTTCACCCGGTACTTGGTGGGACGGGGACCGCGGGGCGTCTCCGAGAGTTCGACAAAGCCCGAACCACGGGTATGCCGGCCATCAAAATAGATCAGCTTGTAGCTCCCGCTCTTCTGGGGCTGAACGAGGATCTTCATGGCGCTATCAGGTCATGAATTACGTAGGGGAGGTGCACGCTCTCGAGCCGTTTTAAAAAGTCCGTGAACTCTTCGTCCACGATCACGATCGCACATTCGATGCCATGGAATGCGGCCTCGATAACCCCTTCGCGGGCCCCGAAGAACATGTCGGGCTTCCGGCCGGCCGCGGTAAGCGCGATGTAGGCCTCGAGACCGACGGCTGCAACAATTCCCGCCTCATTACAGACCTCAAGCAGATCCTTGCGCCTGACCCGACGGGAGCCCCCGCTCTGGATCCGGGGCACCTTGCAGACATGTATCTTCCCTTCTTTGTGGTCGATAATACCATTGAGCCGGGCGATGCCCACGTCCTCACCAACTTTTGCATCGGCAATGACCGTACCGGTTGCCGCAAGAGGTTTTTTTGCCGCGTACAAAAACCCGTCTTTCATGAACACGCCAACCTCATCACCGACCTTTAAGTTCTCGGAGGCAAGGGCCGTCCAGACCGAGACCTGCTGGATGATATCGCGCCGGATATGCCGGGCATAGGACTCGAGCGATTCAGCGTTCTCGAGCACCCACTCGATGCCCGATTTTGTCACCTCGTAGTTGCCACGGCCGCTTGCCGAGACCATGCCCTCATCGCCCAGTTCACGAATGTACTCGGAGATCGCCTGCGGGGTCACCCCCAGCTTATCGGCGATCTCCTGCTGGCGGACTGCCGGCTGGTGCTCGGCAATTTCCACTAAAATCTGGAGGCGGGAGACCTCGCGCTTGCTGCGCAGGATAGAATAATGGGGATCTTTACCGCCCTGTGTCAAGCAGCACCAGTCCCTGTCCCTTTACATCCATGTGGGGAATTCTCTTGGCAAGCCCCTTGACAAAGACGGGACTTACACCAAATTTCCTGGAGAGGTCGTTGATGGAACTGTTCCCCTTGCCCAGTTCCTCTTCAATGTTCTCCACGACTTCGCGGAGATTCTCGTCATTGGAGAGCGAGAGGTAGAGGATGTCGGAGAGGTCCGAGAGGTTGCACTGGAAGTTTGCCCGGAACTTGTTGTAGGTTGCGCGGAACTCCTTTTCCGGTTTCTTACCGGGCTTGGGCA
>CAZMCL010000344.1:0-2276 GCA_964564375.1 uncultured Methanoregula sp.
GCGCGGCAAGCGCCTGTATGGGAGTTGAGGCATCGGAGAGCATGAAGATGTGCTTCTGCAGAACAATGCCGGCGAGCATGAGCATGAACCCGAGGATTCCATCGGGCTGTATGCCGTCTGCGGCTGGAATGCCTCCGGCGTAATAGGATATTGCACCGGTCAGGATACCTATGAAACTGGCAACAAGCGTCCGCTTGATGCGGTTGATATGCTCGGCCTGCTTGTCTTCTTTTGTTTTCTTCTTCTTGGTCTCGACCGGCTTTTCTGTGTTCTCTTCTTCGCTCATCCCGTTACACCAGTAGTCTTATTTTTTAGTGCGCAAGCCATATGTAATTTGGTACAAATAAGATGGCATCCGAACAGGGAATGAGTGGAATTGACGTCAGGGCGATGGCGTCCGAGCTGAACAGTAAGCTGCCGCTCTGGATCGACAAGGTCTACCAGTTCGATACCCGCACGCTTGCTATCCGCATGAATGGCGAGAACAAGGCAAAATACCAGTTCATTATCGAAGCCGGGCGCCGGGCCCATATTGTCACCAGCCTGCCAAATCCACCAAAGAACCCGCCCCAGTATGCCATGCTGCTCCGAAAATACCTCTCCGGGGGAAAAGTGCTCTCCATCCGCCAGCATGGCCTTGAGCGGATCCTCATCTTCGAGATCGGCAAAGGTTTGACCACCTACCGGCTCATCATCGAGCTCTTCGATGAGGGCAATATCATCCTTACCGATGAGAACTCGTGTATCGTCAAGCCTCTCCGGCACCACCGGTTCAGGGAACGGGAAGTCGTCCCCGGCGCCACGTATACGCTGGGCGCGACTGATCCCACGGTATCGCAGGAAGCCCTTGCTGCATTCTTAAAATCCGATGACCGCGACCTTGTCCGGGCGCTTGCTATCGGCTGCATGCTCGGGGGCGCATATGCGGAATATATCTGCACCCAGGCCGGGCAGGAGAAGAGCATCCCTGCATCCTCCGCCGATCCTGCACTGCTCTATGCTGCCCTTGATGGACTGTTTGATGCGGTGGTCAATAACCGGGCCCCGGTTATCACCGGTAAGCACTGCGAACCAATCAATGTCGAAAACGATGAAAACGTCTGGACTTATCCCGGTTTCTCTGAAGCACTGGAAGCATTCTATCCGCTGACAAAAAAAGAGAAGAAAGCAACGGCCCGGCCGTTCATCCCAAAGGAAGACCGGATCCGCAAGCACCAGGAAGCAGCGATACGGAAATTCGACGACACGGTGAAAAAGACAAACGAGATCGTAGCGGCCATATACGAGAACTACCAGTTCATCACCAACCTGATCTCAACCCTTGACTCCGCAAGTAAGCAGCTCTCATGGCAGGAGATCGAAAAACACCTCAGGGGGGCAGAGTCCGGGGATGCCAAGAAGATAATAAGGTTCTTCCCGGACGAGGCAGCAGTCGAAGTCGATATCGGCAAAAAGGTGAAGATCTACGTTCACGAAGGTATCGAGCAGAATGCCGGACGGTATTACGATATCATCAAGAAATTCAAAAAGAAGAAGGAAGGGGCTCTTGCAGCAATGGCAAGGACGGATGTCAAAAAACCGCAGAAGCGCCGCGATTTCATACCCCTGAAGAAACTCTGGTACCACCGTTTCCGCTGGTTTATCACCAGTGACGGGATTGTTGTGCTCGGAGGCCGGGATGCTTCGCAGAACGAGGAACTGGTCAAGAAATACCTGGCCGGCGGGGACCTCTTTGTCCACGCTGATGTCCATGGGGCGAGTGTTGTCATTGTCAAGGGGTCAACGGAGCGGATGGACGAGGTTGCCCAGTTTGCCGCATCCTATTCCGGCGCATGGCGGAGCGGCCATGCCTCGGCCGATGTCTATTCCGCCCTCCCGAACCAGGTGAGCAAAACTCCGGAATCCGGGGAGTTCGTGGCCCGCGGGTCGTTTATTGTCCGGGGCGAGCGTACGTATTACCGGAATATCCCTCTGGCCGTTGGAATCGGGCTCATGCTGGAGCCGAATGCGGCAGTCATCGGGGGCCCGCCATCCGCAATCCGGGAGAAGACCAAAGCCTATGTGGAACTCCGGCCCGGGCAGTTCGAGCCAAACGATGCAGCAAAGAAAGTCCTGCGTATCCTGAAAGACAAGACCGGCGAGGACGAGGCAAAGGCGCTCAAGAATATCCTAAACACGGAAGCCGTTGCCGCATTCGTGCCGCCGGGAGGGTCCGATATCGAGGGTCAGTCATGAAAGCCGATTACGGGGAACTTCGGGGGAACTATGGCGAAGCA
>CAZMCL010000345.1:0-2258 GCA_964564375.1 uncultured Methanoregula sp.
TCATCATAACAGACGGCATAACTACATTCGGGATCCTTACCGATTATATCACAGGCCTTGGCACCATCCCGCTCGACGACCTCGAGCCAGTCACAGAAGGCCTGACATCGATCGACTCACAGTACCTGCGGGGCATGGCCGGCGAGTCCCTTATCCTCATTGATGCGGCGGCAATCCTCTCTGATAAAAAGATGATCGTGGACGACTCTGCCTGATCGCCGCACAGCACCGGGAAAAAAGTTACGGTGCATGGTTACACCTGCCAGCTGGACAACAAGCAAATGAAAACCCTTTTCTGATACCGGTATACACTCCTTGTATTCAGCAGGCACAGGTAGTTGTACTGACAAGAGGGGTTTAAATGATTAGTTTCTTCACGAATATGAAAGTCGGGACCAAGATTTTGGTTATCTGTCTTTTTCTTGCTATCATTCCCTCGCTTGTCATCGGGCTTGTGGCGTATTCGAGTTCGAGCAGTGTTATCAATGAAGAGACGCAGATCCTGCTCCAGTCACAGGTCAATGACATGCGGGGGTGGACAAATGATGTGTACACGCTCACGCGGAACAAGGTAAACAGCGACCTTGGCATTCTCCGGCAGAATTTCTACTCCCATGGGACTCCCGAGATACGTGACGGGAAAATGATCCTTATTTCCACCACCGGTGAGGTTTACACGGTCAACGGCAACTTCGAAATTGTCGATGATGTCCAGGCAATGGTCGGGGGAACGGCAACGGTCTTCCAGGTCTTCAATGACAGTTACGCAACGCGCGTATCGACGAACGTGAAAGAATCTGACGGCACCCGGGCTGTGGGCACGCGGCTCCAGGAAAACGTGTACGATACCGTTGTGAAGGAGGGAAAGACCTATTACGGTATCCGGAACCTGTTCGGGACAGACTACGTTACCGCGTACGAACCGATCCGTGACCAGAACGGCAAGGTTGTGGGGATCCTCTATGTCGGTACCGAGACAGCGGAGACCCTCGATGTCGTGAAGAAGAGTATCCGGGGGACCGTGATCGGCAAGAACGGGTACATGTATGTCATTGACAGCGACGCAAACGTGCTTGTTCATCCATCCATTGAAGGTACCAACTGGACTGACCAGTCATTTGTCCTGGAGATGGTCACAAAGAAGAACGGGGTCATCCCCCACGATATAGACGGCGCACACATCATTGACGTGTACACCTATTTCGAACCCCTTGACTGGTATATCGTGTCGCGTGCGGACCTGTCGGATTTCACCGGGCCGATCGACACCATCCGCAACACCATTATCGGGGTCATGATCGTTTCGATCGGTTTGGGCGCTACAATCGCTATCATGTTCGGGCGGTCCATATCGGGCCCCATGCAGCAGGTCGTCGTGATGCTGCAGGACCTGCGGAGAGGTCACCTCTCCTCCCGTCTCAACATCATGCGGCAGGACGAGATCGGTGTCATGGCCGCGACCATGGACGAGTTTGCCGAGGACCTTCAGGTGAACATTGTAGGGGATATCAAGAAGATCGCTAACGGGGAGTATGTGGCGGAGTTCTCTGCCCCGTTTGATGAACGGGACGAGATCCGCCCGGCGCTCCGGATGATGGTGGACTCGCTTGACCACCTCCACAAGGAAACTATCAAGCTCACTGATGCTGCCCGCAAAGGCGACCTTTCGGTCAGGGGCGACGAGGCAGCCTTCCGCGGCGGGTACCGGATGATCATCGCCGGGTTCAACAAGACGCTGGAGACGATTGCGGAGCCGGTCAATGAGGCCATGCGGCTGTTACGTCTGTACGCAACCGGTGACTTCACTGCCCGGTTCAATGACCAGATCCCGGTTGCCGGCGAGTTCGTAGCATATCGTGACGCGCTCAACACTACGGGTATCGAACTCCAGCGGCTGATGAAACTCATCAACGAGGAACTATACGAAGGAGTCAGTGTCCTCTCGCTTGCATCAAGCGAAATCCTTATGATCACCACCCAGCTCTCCACCGCCAGCTCCCAGACAGCAACAACTGTCAACGAAACATCCGAGACGGTGGAAGGGGTGCGCAAGAAGACCGACCTTGTGAACCAGAAGACCAAGGAGATGTCGGAGAAAGCGATGAAGGCAATCGCTGTCTCCGGTGACGGCCAGCGCTCCGTGCATGAGATTCTCGACGGGATGAACAACATCCAGCGCCAGATGGACATGATCGGGATGAACGTCATCAAGCTGCAGGAGCAGAGCCAGGCGATCGGGGAGATCATCGCGACAGTGA
>CAZMCL010000346.1:0-2247 GCA_964564375.1 uncultured Methanoregula sp.
AGCAAAACTCCTCCCGGAGAGTATCGACGATCTCTGGCACCTTCAGCACCTGCTCGCACAAGGCGACCTTGTATTTGCCACCACATTCCGGAGCGTGGATGCGGCAAGCGATAAGATCCGGCCTGAGAAGGTGGAGAAGCGCCCGGTCCGGCTCGGCATCCGGGTCGATCGGGTGGAGTTTTCGGAGCACGGGGTCCGGCTCCGCATCTTTGGCCTCATCGAGCACGGGATCGATATCGGGGCGCACCACACCCTCAACGTGGAGACCGGGTACGAGATCTCGGTCATCAAGGCATGGCGCCCCCTTGACCGGGAGCGGATCGGGCGGGCTGTCAAGGCCTCGATTTATGGGGTTATCCATGTCCTGACCATTGAGGAAGGCGAGGCCGAGCTCTTCCGGCTCCGGCAGTATGGCCCCGAGAGCGTTATCACCATCACGACCGGCAGCGGCAAAGGTGCCGAGACCGAATCCCGGACAGGCTTCTTTGATTCGGTCATCGGCTATATAGCAGATATCTCCGGCCCGCTCATCATTGCCGGCCCCGGGTTCATCAAGGACGATTTTGTCCGCTACGCGAAAGGGAAATCATCGGAGAGCGCCGGCCGGGCGGTCGTTGTCGAGACACGGCGTATCGGACGGGGGGCTGTGCAGGAGGTCATCGGCAAGGGAGCCCTTGACAAGCTCTTCGATGACCTCCAGCTCTCCCGCGAGGTGCAGATGATGGACGAAGTCCTCATGCGCATTTCAAAGGACGGGGCGGTCGCCTATGGCCTGGCTGAAGTTGCTCAGGCAATCGAGTTTGGTGCTGTCGAGCAGGTATTGATCGTCGATTCCCTCCTGCGGGACCCGGAGATCATGAGAATTGTTGAGTCCGCGGAGTCCATGCGGGCGGCGGTTGTTGTCCTGTCCAGCCAGTTCGAACCGGGCGAGCGGCTCGCAGCACTGGGCGGGATTGCGGCACTGCTCCGGTATAAAATGCAATAAAAAGCGATTTTCCTTGTACCTATTCCACTATTGTAATTTGCATAGTTCAGGTAGTCCTGGCAAAATTATATGCAGACGCCGGTTTCTTGTTCCTGGTACCAATCAATCTGTCCGATACTGCCAGTTCCCGAAAAAAGTAGTGAGGCAATCAGGAATTCCTGATTACAACTGTACCACTGCTGCTGGCAAGTTCATCATCGCTCGAACTGAAGATGTAGACAGTATAAGTTCCGACGGTTCCGGCCGGGATGGAAAATAGCCCTCGCGCCCTTGTTATTGATGGACAATCGTACCATGTGCTGACAAGTGTACTGCCGCTGCGGATAAGTTTCATCTTGTATCCGGCTGTAAGGTTGGTCCCAAGGACTTCAACCGTTGCACCAAAATTATCAGCACCCCCGGTTACAATAAGAGGTGTCTGTACAGAAGTGATAGTTACGATAGCTGAAGAAGATGATGAGGAACCCGATGTCGTCGTTGTTGTGGCAACACCCTGCTGGACAAGGAACGCGTTCTGGAACTCATCGGACTGCTTGTCCGGGTTGGTAACAACCATGCTCCAGTACCCCAGTTCTGCATCGGACGGGATTGTAATATCGCAGGTAATTAAGATCGGTGTTACGACAACATTCGTTGCATGAATCGGGGATTCCCCGCTCCGTTTTAAGGATACGTTGGCTCCTGAAACGAAATTCTGCCCTTCCAGTTCGGTTATGGATACCGTTGTACCCGTATCCCCTTTGTCCGGCTCAACCCCCGTGATTTTGGGAGCATATCCCTTTGTGGTCGTGGTCGTAGAAGTAGTCGCCGTTGTTACGGTTGTTGCACCGGCAGCAGCAGTGGTGGTAACCGTGGGGGTGGTCCCGACAGGAATTGACGAGACTTCAACTGTTCTGATTTTTTCGGTATAGGCTTTCTCGATGAGCGAACGGTCGATTAAATCCGTTTTGGAATCGAGACGGTACCCCAGGCTCCCGTCACTGTTGGGATACACATAGGCCCGCTCGTACTTATCGGAGCCTGAATCGTACCTGATAATAAGTACCGCGGCCCCGGAACTGGACTGCGGGTTCTTCACAAGGTCCCCGGCACTGTACAGGGGGCCCGATTCTGTCGTGACTGCGGGCACTGCTGCCTGCGCATCATTACCTGCAGAATCATCCGAACATCCGGCTGCAAACACCGCAAAAAGAATGAGCCCGACTACCGCCAGTGCTCTCCATGAAATCTTTTCCATACTTTCTATTTTGCCATTGATGATA
>CAZMCL010000347.1:0-2227 GCA_964564375.1 uncultured Methanoregula sp.
GAGAACAAACCCTACGCGTTTACGCAGGACCCGCAGCGACGCCATATCATACCGGACAGGTTCATTGTCGAAAAGCATCAGGCCCGAATCCGGGCGTACCATTCCGTTGAACATGGTCAGGAGCGTGGATTTGCCGGCGCCGTTGGGCCCGACAAGGGCAATCTTCTCCTTTTTACGGATATGGAAACTGATTCCCCGGATGGCTTCCATGCCCCGGGGGTAACGGTAGCGCACATCCCGGGCTTCAAGTATAATGCTGCTCATGGTCTTTTTCCTATAAGATGGTGATTGTACCGGCCGCCATTACAACAACCGCTGAAATGATGAGGAATGCGATAACGGCAATGCAGGGCATGAATTCGACAGGCCGTGTCTCTCCAAGCAGGGCAAACTTTCCCGCATAGCACCGTGCATCCATTGCCCGGACCAGATCGTCCCCGGCATCCCAGCTGGCAATGAAAGCAGCACCGCACAGCGTTGCAAAGGACTGGATTGATTCGCGGTATGATGAGTAGCCAAGGCGCATCACCTGTGCGTGATAGATCTGGATGACCTGGTCAATCAGGATGAAGATAGTGCGGTAGATGATCATCATAAGATCAATGACAGCATCAGGAATCCGGCACTGGCGAAAGATGGAGAAGATGTCCGTCATTGGCGTGGTAAGGGCAATAAAGATCATGGCCGACATCCCGCCGATAACCCGGCAAAAGACAAATATGCCCTGGTTGATGCTCTCCCTTGTTATCGATAGCGAGAATCCCTGGAGGAGATCACACTGCCAGAATACGTCCTGCCCACCTGTTATAAGAACGATTGCCGCAACGCCCATTACGGCAAACCAGAGCGGGAGAATAAACAGTTCCCCGTATGTCCTGGCATCAACTTTTGCCAGGAAAAGGACAGCACCGGCAAGTATGATTGCGATAAAAAGGGGGGCGAGGTAACTGGTCGAGAGAAGGCACAGGATAATTGCTCCCAGCCCGGCGGTGAGTTTGAGATAAGGGTTTACCTCACGGAGCCCGTTCTTCTGGGCAATATCTTCCAGAAGTTCCTCAAACATACAAGTATACTTCTCTCTTTGTTACCGATTATGCTTTTTTCTGTCCCAGCCAGTACCCGAATACCCCGCCAATGAGAATCCCGCCAAAGGCGGCCTGGAAGGCAAAAAGGCAGGACTCGATCTCCCCGCTTGGCGGTTCCCACTGGGGGACCAGCGGCTGGAAATCATCCACTGAAGTGCCGGAAAGTTTGGCAATCAGTCCCGATCCGACATTATCCGAACCGGCGAATTCTGCATCATCCATGGTTGCACTGGTATACAGGAACAGGCCGCAGAATACCACAATTGCTATCACGGTCAGGACTTCAAGTGTATACTTGAACTGCATCAGATATCACCCCGGGCCGCATTGATTTTTTCTTCGGAAAAGATCTTTAACCGTATGAGGAGGTCGGGTTTGAGGGCAATGATGTATTTGAATACCAGTGCAAGGACAATGCCTTCGACAATCGCGAGGGGTATCTGCGTAACGGCAAAGATTCCCATGAACAGGATAAACGAACTGGCAAATCCACCGGTCTCCGCGGGATATGCAAGGGCCAGTTCAAGGGAGGTTGTCACGTACGTGAACAGGTCAGCAAATGCCGTTACCAGGAAGACGGTCACATACATATTGACCGATGTGTCGCGGAGCAGCCTGTAGATCCCGTACCCGACCAGGGGGCCGACAATACCCATTGAGACGATATTGGCACCAAGAACAGACAGACCCCCATGGGCCAAAAAAAGGCTCTGGAATAACAGGACGATTGCACACACTACTGCAGTTATCCAGGGCCCGAATGAGATGGTCGAGAGCCCGGTCCCGGTCGGGTGCGAACAGCTGCCCGTGACTGAAGGCAGTTTCAATGAGGAGAGGATAAAGATGAATCCTCCCGTAACACCAAGAAGCGGGAGCGCCTCGCGGTCCGCGGCCAGGACTTTTTTCCTGGATAGGGCAAGGAACCTTATCCCTGTTATAATAAGCTCCCTGACTATGATCACCATCACCATCCATGCCGGGATAATCTTCATCTCCACAAACGCGAGAAGACCTCCCAGGATAAGGATCTTGTCAGCTATTGGATCCATAAACCTGCCGAAATCCGTGATGATACCGTTCTTTCTGGCAATATAGCCGTCATAATAATCTGTTCTGATCCGGTCGATTAAACGGTCGATGTG
>CAZMCL010000348.1:0-2226 GCA_964564375.1 uncultured Methanoregula sp.
CGGCGGCCTTGCCTTCTTTTTATTGCGCGACAGGACCGGCATCATCCAGGTCACCATCGTAAAGAAAAAAGCCAGTGAAGCAGTACTTGCCGCTGCAAAGGCAGTCTCCCGGGAATCGGTGGTACGGGTGACGGGGACCGTCAAGGCAATTGACAAGGCACCGGGCGGGCGTGAGCTCGTGCCGGAAACGTTCGAGATCCTGAGCATGAGCGAGAGCCCGATGCCGCTGGATGTGGTCGAGAAGGTGCCTGCTGACCTCGATACCCGGCTCGATTCCCGGTTCCTTGATGCACGGCGACCACGGGTCACCGCGGTGTTCCAGATCCGCAGCGCCGCCCTCGATGCAATACATGAGTTCTTTACAAAAAACGGGTTCATCAACATCACCACCCCCAAGATCGTTGCTGCAGCAACCGAGGGCGGCACGGAGCTCTTCCCCATCGCGTACTTCGACAAGGAGGCGTTTTTGAACCAGAGCCCGCAGCTCTACAAGCAGATGATGATGGCGGCGGGCTTTGAGAAGGTCTTTGAGATCTCGCGGAACTTCCGGAACGAGGGGGTGGATGCCGACCACAACCCCGAGTTCACGATGGTTGAGATCTACTGGGTGTACCGCGATTTTGCGGACATGATGGAACTCACCGAGTGCCTCGTCACCTCCATCATCGACCAGGTGCACGGGAAATCCGAGCTTCCATTCGGGGAGACCACGCTCAATTTCACCAGGCCATGGAAGAAACTCTCGATGGCAGACGCGGTGAAGGAGATGGCGGGAATCGACGTCTTCGCTCATTCCGTAGAGGAACTCCGGAAACTCGCCCACGAACACAGGATCGAAAATCCGGACAAGCCACAGTCCCAGCGGGAGTTCCTCATCGCCTTCTTCGAAAGTCTCGTTGAGGAGAAACTCGTCCAGCCGACCTTCATTTACGATTATCCGGTCGAGAACTCCCCGCTTGCAAAGCGCCACCGCACAAAGGATGGGTTCACCGAGCGGTTCGAGCTCTTCATTGCCGGCATGGAAGTGGGCAACGGGTTCTCGGAGCTCAACGACCCGGTCGATCAGAAGGAGCGGTTCGAGGCGCAGGACGAGAAGCGCCAGCTCGGCGATGTCGAAGCCCAGATGATCGATTACGACTTCATCAACGCCATCGGTTACGGCATGCCCCCGACCGGCGGGGTGGGGATCGGCATCGACCGGCTCGTGATGCTGCTTACCAACAACAACTCCATCAAGGAAGTCATCCTCTTCCCCTCGATGAAGACCCGGACGCCGGGCGAAGAAGAAGAAGAGGCAGAAGAACCTGAAGAGGGAAAACAGGGAAAGGAGTGAATCCCTCTTTTCGACCCTACGCTTTTTTTACGGTAACCTTCCAGTCATCGAGCAGGCCGAGCTCCGGGTCCTCCGTGCACGTATCGCACACGGCTTTGGGCGACTGGACAACCATATCGAACATCACAACATCGCCCTGATCGGGCAAGAGCCGGATATCGACATCCTTTTGGATCACATAGCGGTACGGGTCGAGACTGCTCGCAAAGTACGCCTTGAACTGGTGCCGCTCGTCATCCGATGCATTATACGACCATTCGGCGCTCTCTGAAATTGTAACGTCGTTGGGAACCCACCCGTAGCCCGGGAGGTAGTACTCGGACCAGAAGTGACTGCCCGCTCTGCCCGAGATCATCTGGTAGCCACCGATGGCCCGTGCAGGGATGCCAAGCGAGCGGCAGAGCGCCGAAAAGTATATGCTCTGCATTCCACAGTCACCAAACCCTGTTTTAAGGAAATAGACCGATTCCGGTATCCCGGCCCCATCGATCCGTGCGTGGGGCACGATGCTGTATGGCTGCTCCACGATGTGCCAGTAGATCTTCTCTGCCTTCAGGTACGGGTTGGTCTCGTTCCCTACAATCTCCTGCGCCTTTGCCTGTATCTCCGGAGTAATGGCGATGTTTTTTCCGGGAGCGGTATATTGTATGTATTCGGGATCGCTCGTGTTGTAGTTCCCGACTTGTGCGGGATCGATCACGAACCGCCGCTCGTACTGGGTGAAGCGGAACCGGGTGGAGAAATTGAGGAAATCACCGGTCACACTGTCAAGCGGGATCTCGAGATACACAAGGCCGATGTCAGCACCGGTGCCTGTTCGGGATTTGACGTACTGTGCCGGTTCCACCGAGATTATGGTGACATCCCGTTGTGATTCTGTCTCGATGGGAAGT
>CAZMCL010000349.1:0-2203 GCA_964564375.1 uncultured Methanoregula sp.
CAGAACACCGTCCCATCCTTTCTCACCATCCGTATGTCGAACGCCTGCGGTTCAGCGGTCTCATAGAGTTGTTTACAGCGGAGATAAAAGATATCTTTGTCCTCTTTGAGGATGAAGCTGGAGAACGGCTTTTTGGCTTGCGCGCTCCGTGAAGCGCCCAGCATGGTGGCGAGGGTGAGGTTGGCCTCAAGGATTATCCCTTTTTCGGAGATGGTGCAATAACCCACCGGGGCCAGGTCGTACAGATCGAAATAACGGGACCGCGCTGCGTCCAGTTCCATCTGTGTCCGGCGCAGTTCCTCGTTCTGCATCTCCAACTCTATCTGATGCACCCGCAGTTCATGGACTATCCGCCTCGTTTCTTCGGGTGATTGAGTCTCGAAGTTTTCCGGCGACCGGGCCGTTTGTTCACGGGCAATTACTTCGGCCTGCCGGCGAAGTTCGGCGGCGTTGCCGGGGTGGTTATCGCTGTTTTTCACTGTAAGGCCCTCTCATTTTCCGGCGGTGTTTCTTTCCTCTCCTTGCCCCGCATAGTCTTGGGACCGGCGGTCGGTGATGTCTATCGAGGCACAGGTGATCCCGATGATGCCACCGGTGGCATCACGCAACGGCTCCACGATCAAATCAATTAAACACGGTTTGCCCCCAATGATAGTCCGGACTTCCTGGCGCGTCCCAACTCCACTTTCCAGCACCCGCCGTTTGATGGCTGCCAAGCTGTCGGCTTCCTCGGCTGGCAGCAAGTCGGCATCGGTCTTGCCGATAAACTGGTCAACGAAGAGTTTTTGATTTGGGTTATATATCCAGGTATAGCGTAATTTCCTATCCTGGTTATAGATCACGATAGAAAATGCATTCGTTGCAACACGCGTGCGCTCTTCGCTTATTCGCAGCGCTTCCTGCGACTTCTTCACCTCGGTGATGTCGACAAAGGTGATAACCGCGCCCTCGATCAGGTTGTCGAGCGTGCGGTAAGGCTGGATACGCATCGTGTACCACAAGCCCACCTTTGTCTGAACTTCCATCTCTTTTGGGACCAGGGTTTTCAGCACTGTTTTCACGTCCTCCACCAGTCGGTCGTAGCCTGCCAGGTTGGAGACAATGTGGTCCACGGGCCGCCCCAAGTCGCTCAAGATCAGGTTGATGATTTGAGTGGAATCGGGAGTGAACCGCAGGATGCGCAGTTGATGGTCCACAAAGACGGTGCCGATGCCGGTGCCGGATAGCAGGTTGTTCATGTCGTTGTTGGCCCGCGACAAATCCGCCACATTGGTTTGCAGTTCGGCGTTGACTGTGGCCAGTTCCTCGTTGACCGACTGCAATTCCTCTTTGGAGGTCTCCAACTCCTCGTTGGTGGAATACAACTCTTCATTGATCGACTGCATTTCTTCGTTGGAGGATTTAAGCTCTTCGTTGATGGACTCAAATTCCTCATTAATGTTCTGAAGGTATTCTTCTTTTTCCCGCAATTCCTGCTTAAGCGCCGTGATGCGGACGTCGTCCTCCAAATCGGAACCGTTCGCTCCCGCGATGGCTTGCAAGGCGTCCTTTTGCTTCGAAGGTGGTGCGTCCTCAAGGATGATTAGGTACAGTGGTGTCCCGTCAGTCGTGGCTGGGTCTGTCTTCACCGGGCAGACGGTTAGGTTGACCGTGGCGAAGTCACCGTTGGTTTTGACCCGCAGTCCCGGACAGCGTACGATCTCAGTGCCCGACGAGGCTTTTTGCAGGGCAGTGACCAGCTCGCGGCGCAATCCTTCGCGGGCCATCTTCAGGATGTTGTTGACTCCAGCCTCGCCCGGGGACGGTTCCAGGTACATTCCGGTGCGGCCATGGAGATAGAGGATGTCACCCCGGCTGTTGACGAGCGCGCCGGCCGGGACAACCTGCTGCAGCAGCGCCCGTTCGGTCAGCTCGCGCAGCGGCGGGCTCCCGGAGAATGTTGGTTTTCCTGCGGCCCGCTGGTGCGCCGCGTCTATCGCCGTCATGGGTGGGATAAATCGGCCCAGGGTGTGTTGCTCGCCGGGTATATCCTTTTTGCGCTGGTAGAGCTTCGATTTGCGGTCCAGCACGGCAAACAGATCGGTAAACTCGCCCACAATTTCGGAAGTGCCCAGGAAGAGTATGCCGCCCGGGTTCAGTGCGTAGTGAAACAGAGGAATAAGCTTCTTATGCAGGACTCCGTCCATATAGATCAAGAGGTTGC
>CAZMCL010000350.1:0-2200 GCA_964564375.1 uncultured Methanoregula sp.
GGCCAATGCCGGAGATTCCGGTAACGGACCTTTTTGGCCTGAGACTACCGTCATCTGTCCTGACATTATCCAATCTCGCTGCACGCGTTCCGGAGGGGATTCAAATAGATGGGGCAGAGTCACTTGTTGCCTGCAATTTTCCCTCAAGATTCCGGGCTGTGCCGTGCAGCAAGCCTTTGGCAAAGCGAGAAGATACGCGGGGAACCGCCGCCCTGCTCTCCATTAAAATGCATTCAGGGGCGGTGAGGCACGAGGTGGGAAGAGCCGCCCCTCCGCCGTTTCCTCTGGCAACCTCAACAGTCCGTTCCTAAACCCTGTCCCGGTCTTCTGATACGGCCCGCACAGCAAGTGCGGGCAGGGCATCCGCTGCCGGGCCAAGTTCTGTTGTCAGATCAATGCCCCCGAGTTCGCGGCTAAAGAGTGAGGCCCCTATGCCGGCAACGATTATTTTCTGTGCACTGGTATTTTTTAAGATCGTTTGCACCTGATTGCAAACGAGCGACTGCTGGACTTCCCAGAACTGCCGCGCGATCTCCAGCGCCCCCTCCTCGCCAATCTCCTCAAGATCCGCACAGACCACGCGGGCGAGACGGCGCAGCGAGCTGGCAATTGTCTTCTCCTTATGGTCCGGGGTGTCGCAGGAATAGAGTTCTGGCCCGATATGGCCAAGTACGAGATGCACATCGGCACTTGCGGCGAAATATTCCGTGCTGACCGGCGTTATAATCCCGTCAAGGTCTACGGACCGGATGAGGGTTGCAACGCTTGTCCGGAGCATACCGGTATAGATGAGGTATCCCTTCTGGAGGCGCTTTAAGTCCGTGAGCCCCCTGAGCTCCCCAAAGCAGTTAAGCGGGATGATATCCGCAGTCGTGCTCCCGATATCAAGGAGGACTGCCCCGGGGTAGTTGGTGCGGAGATAATCCGCGGAGGCGAGCCAGTTCGCCGCGGCAAGTTCGGGTACGGCGGCGGTATGGAAGGCTGCGTCCATTCCATAGAACCGGGCTGTGGGGAATGCCTTTTTTACCGCATCAACAATGAACGAAATGCCCTGCATCTTATCAAGGAAGGAATCGGCAAGCTCGCCGCTCATGACTACTGCTGCATCGGGGTCTTTCTTTGCATAGGGCAGGAGGATATCCGTGATGGGCGCGTTTTCCCAGAGCGGGCAGTAATGAATGTGGACGCCATCATCATCGACAACCTTGAGGTTTGCCCCGCCGACATCGATCCCGATCATACCGGGGTTACCTTCCCGTTCGTATCGAAGCGGACCCTGCCGTTCAGGTGGACTTGTGCAGGACCCTGGCCCTTTGACGCTGCAACGAGGATGTCGGCAATCTCTTCCTGCATGCAGGCTGCAATACCGATAAGGCTGGTCGTGATCCGGGGGTTGACGTCCACGACATACGCTTTGTCTGCCACCACCATGTCCACCCCGCAGTATCCCTGGCAGCCAAGGACTTCGACGGCCTTGAGTGCGGTTCTGATGATCTCCTCTTCCTTCTCCGGGTGGACCGGTGTTTCACCGCCAAGATACCGGAAGGATCCATCCGGCCCGATCTCGATCTGCTGCCGGTTCACCGCGAGGACAGCCGGGGGATTTCCCGTGAAATACTGGCAGGCATCCCCGATAATCCGGTTCGGGACCATGCTTACCGAGTAGTGCTCTCCTTCAATATACCGCTCGGCAAACTCCCCTGCACCCGGTTCTCTTTCAGACAGCCGTACACCGAGTGCGCCACAGCCCCTGGCCGGCTTGATTACCTTTTTTCCGGAACCGGCCTCACCGGGAACCGTAATTCCGTGCTGGGCCAGGATCTTCTGGGTCTGCATTTTGTTTGCACAGAGCGCAACGGTCATGAACCCGCAACCGAGGCTGTGTGTGTGCTGCTCGAGGATCATGGAGTAGTTTGAGAGCAGGTGATCAGGGGCGATAACAAGGCCCATGTCGCACCCGGGTGCAAGCCGTTCGATCTCACTACCAAAATCTCCCGTGCCCGGGAGGACTACATCGTAGCCGCAGCGCTCGAAACCGGCTTTGAGTACATCGAGCATCGCCGCGCCTTCATTTGCAAGCAACGGGTCGTGGGCGGTGGTATATTCCGCGAGCAGTATCTTCATCCTTCTTGTGTATGCTGCCATGGAAAATTACCCTATCCGATCAGGTACTTTTTGTGGCGCGGGAACAATAGAAAAT